>JBGPAO010000160.1:0-7751 GCA_041480755.1 Bacteroidia bacterium | reverse complement strand
TCAAATTCGTTCTTTGACTCTCCGTATGGATTCAGTGCTTTCAAGCCTGGTATCAGACGGTGATCATCATCATAACCTTGCTTTCCATCTCCGTAAGTCGCTGCAGATGAAGCATAAATCAGAGGCAAACCGTATTTGACGCAGGCTTCCCAGACTTTAACAGAATACCCGAAATTCAGTCTGTCGAAAACCGTTTTATCAAATTCAGTCGTATCCGTCCTCGCCCCAAGATGGACAATGAATTGAACAAAACGATGATTCCGATCCAGCCATCCAAAAAACTCATCCCTGTCAACCTTTTCAGTATATTTCTTTTCCGAATAATTTGGTATTTTGTCCTCCCTGCTGAAATCATCAACCAGGACAAGATCCAGGAATCTTTCCCGGTTCAGTTTACCGCTGATTACGCTCCCGATAAATCCTGCTGCTCCGGTGATTACTATCATTTCATCCTTTTTTGGTATGGCTGAAGATATAATTTTTATTGGAATTATTAACTATTAAAAGAGTTCAGCAGCATTTTTTAATAAATTTACATATAGAAAAAATAAGAAACCCGATGAACGAAACTGAAAAACTGAAGAATCTTGTTCTGGCGCCCTATATTATAAAAGCCACGGCTCTGATTGGAAAGCAAAGGTTTGTCGGAGGGAACCAGTTTCGTCATGCTCTGGCGACCATGGCAATACTCATTGATTATAAACTTATTGATGATTATGTGTTGCTGAAGGCTGCTGTGATTCATGACCTAATTGAAGATGTACCTGAAACTAATGAGTACGAATTACGGTGCATCGATGACCAGGCAAACCAGGTTGTAGATCTTGTATTAGAAGTTACCAGACCTAAAGACATGACCAAGGCAAATTTCCTGAAGAGAATACTCGAAAAGGGTTCACATAATGCAAAAATATTAAAGGTAGCCGACAGGATAAGTAACCTTACTGATCTTCACCGGGATCAGTATTCCAGAAAGGAAATGACTGAATACCTCGACCAGTCGGAAAAATATGTACTTCCCATAGCATTGGAAGTAAACAAAAACATGGCAATCGAACTGAAAGATCTTATCGACAAAAGAAGGAAGCAGATGAATCTTTTGAATTACCCGGGATTATTGGAGATTTAGAAGTTCTGGATAAAACTTCCCAAATAAATCAAACAAGCGACCTATTTAATTTAGAACATGCTCTCTTCCTCTCATTTTTCTGATAACTCAAAAGTTGTAATTTTACCGGTTCATTTTAATGATACCCACCCATGATCTATATCACAAGAAGAGAAGTTTTTAATGCAGCACACAGAGTTTTCAAAGAAGACTGGAGTGATGATAAAAACCTTGAAGTTTACGGGAAATGTTCTAATCCAAACTGGCATGGACATAATTACATCCTTTATGTTACGATAAAAGGGGACATCCAGGCAGGTTTAGGTTATGTTGCTGATCTCAAATCTGTCAGTGCAATAATCCGGGATAAAATCATAGAAAAGATTGATCACAAAAATATTAATCTGGAAGTTAGTTTTATGAAGGGCAGTATACCCTCGACTGAAAATATTGCTGTATCGATATGGGAAGAACTGGAAGCCCCAATCAGGAAGCTTGGAGCAGAACTGCACTGTATTAAGCTTGAAGAAACGGAGAATAATTTCGTGGAGTACTACGGAGCCTAGGGCATAGGGCGGAGGGCAGAGAGCATAGAGAATAATACTTAAAAAAATCATAAATAAATGAAAATCATTAATGACGGAATTGGATCACCTGATGCCAATGGATACATGAGAATTGATTCTTATGATGATGAAAAAACGGCAAAGATTGCTTCAATCTATAAACAGGTTCTTGAAATTCTTGGCGAAGATACTGAACGTGAGGGACTTGTGCTCACACCTGAGAGAGTGGCAAAATCACTGCAGTTCCTTACACAGGGATACATGGTAAAACCTGAAGAAATAATTCGCTCCGCAATGTTCGAGGAAGATTATAGAGAGATGGTCATAGTCAAGGATATTGATCTGTTTTCCTTATGCGAACACCATATGATTCCATTTATTGGGAAAGCGCATGTTGCTTACATACCTGATAAATGTATTACCGGCCTGAGCAAGATCGCCCGTGTTGTGGAAGTGTTCGCCCGAAGACTGCAGGTCCAGGAAAGACTGACTGTCCAGATACGTGACTGTATACAGGAAACACTAAATCCGTTAGGAGTCGCCGTGGTCATCGAAGCTAAACATATGTGCATGGTTATGAGAGGAATACAGAAACAGAACTCAGTAACCACGACCTCGGCATTTACAGGAGATTTCCTCAATAATATCAGTACGAGGCAGGAGTTTATTCACCTGATCGGGAGTAAACTTATCTAAGGAGTTTAATATTTCCTTCCATAGCATATTGAACAGAGAGATGGAGCCAGAGGGAGGAAAGGAGCGAAAGAGAGAGGGACAGGGGGAGCCAGAGGGAGAGAGGGAGCGAAAGAGAGAGGGACAGGGGGAGCCAGAGGGAGAGAGGGAGAGCGGGGGAACACAAAAATTTGGAATCTGGAATCTGTTAATCTTATAATCTTTTAATCCAAGAAATCTGTAACCTTATATTACCAAAAGTCGAGGTCGTAAACCTATAATATTTCTTATGAAAGCATACGTTTTCCCCGGGCAGGGTGCCCAATTTGAAGGAATGGGAAAGGATCTTCACGAGCGTTTCGGCGAGGCCAGAGTACTTTTTGCACAGGCTGATGAACTCCTTGGTTTCAGCATCACAGACGTCATGTTTAAAGGGACAAGTGAGGATCTGAGGCAGACGAAAATAACCCAGCCTGCCATCTTTCTTCATTCAGTAATCCTTGCACGGACTATTAGCGATTTCAAACCTGCGATGATTGCAGGCCACTCACTTGGGGAATTTTCAGCTCTGGTTGCAAATGGAGTACTTTCTTTTGAGGATGGTCTAAAACTGGTCTATCAGCGCGCTCAGGCCATGCAGAAAGCCTGCGAAGCAGAACCATCCGCAATGGCTGCAATTTTGGGACTTGATGAAAAGATTATTGAGTATGTCTGCAGTCAGATCAAAGAAGTCGTAGTACCTGCCAATTATAATAGCCCCGGACAGGTTGTCATTTCCGGCTCTATTAACGGCATTGATAAGGCAATCTCAGAGCTCACAACCAGAGGAGCTAAAAGAGCAATTAAACTGAATGTTGGTGGCGCATTCCACTCACCCCTGATGGAATCCGCAAAGCTTGATCTTCAAAAAGCAATTGAGAACACCCATTTTTCCAATCCTGTTTGTCCGATATACCAGAATGTCAGCGCCGAAAGAGTACAGGATCCGGCCCAGATAAAAATGAATCTTATCGCACAGCTGACTTCACCTGTAAGATGGACACAGACTATCAGGAACATGATAAGTGACGGTGCCACATCATTCACTGAAGTCGGGCCGGGCAGCGTTCTTCAGGGACTAATTAAGATAATAGATCCTTCAGTTTCTACCGCCAGCGCTTGATCCCTGACTTAAAGGGAAAATATTCTCTTCAGGTCTTTTTAAACCTTGGAGGTCTTTAAGACCTTGGAGGTAGGAATTGAGATTTTTCTTTACTTTTAGAAAAAAGCAATCATCAAGGCATTTATCATCAGAGTTTTACAGAACCTTGGAGGTCTTAAAGACCTTGGAGGTCTTTATAACCCTTGGAGGTTTAGAAAATCTCAATATTGGCATCTTTTCCTGTTAATTTTTAAGTACTTTTGGAGTTTTAATTTCAGATTGTAAGCAAAATGAAGGTTTTGAAATTCGGAGGATCTTCAGTCGGCACTCCGGAACGGATCCATTTGATAAAAGAGATCACTGAAAGCCAGACCGGTCCGTGTATCATTGTTGTATCAGCTTTCAATGGTATTACCGACCAGTTAATTGCAGTCTGCAAAAAAGCAGCCAGCAGAGATGATTCATATAAACAGATCCTTGACGGGATCCAGCAGAGACATTATGATACTGTTAAGAGACTTTTTAAAATCAGTGAACAGTCAAATATCCTGGCAGGCGTAAAGGTTTTGTTGAACGATCTCGAGGAGATACTGAACGGTGTATATCTCCTTAAAGAAATGACGGATAAAACACTGGATACTGTCCTGAGTTTCGGTGAACGGCTTTCATCCTTTATTATTAGCCTTATTATTGATAATGCCTACCTTGTCGACGCCCGCGACCTGATTAGAACAGACAGGAATTTTGGTAAAGCCGGGGTGAATTTTGAGGAGAGTAACAAACTGATCGTTAACTATTTTAAATCACTCAAAAAGATTGCCATTGTTCCCGGATTCATTGCAAGCACAGCTGAGGGAGAAATTACAACCCTGGGAAGGGGCGGATCAGATTACACAGCAGCTATTATCGCCGCTGCCCTTGATGCAGAGGTGCTGGAAATATGGAAAGATGTGAATGGATTTATGACGGCTGATCCGCGTAAAGTGGAGAAAGCATATACAATCGATACGCTTACCTATGCTGAAGCGATGGAACTTTCACATTTTGGAGCGAAAGTTATATCCACACCAACGATACAGCCGGCTTTCAATAAAAAAATCAGGATCCATATCCGGAACACCTTTAATCCGTCACATAAAGGGACAATTATCGGGCCTCACAGAATGCTGAAGTCTGAAAACCTTATTAAAGGTATTTCTTCCATTGATGAGATCGATCTTCTGACAATCCATGGATCAGGACTGGTAGGTGTACTGGGAATATCATCCAGGCTTTTCACCGCGATGGCAAAGGAAAAAATCAATATCATTCTCATAACACAGGCCTCATCAGAATACTCCATCAGCTTTGCCATTGCCCCGGATTATACAGACAGGGCAGTCAATGCAATTAAGCAGGAATTTCTCCACGAGATCGAATATCTGAAATCGATCCGGATAGCTTTAGAAAAAGAGCTTTCCATAATTGCTATCGTTGGAGAAAGAATGAGGCACACACCGGGAATATCCGCAAAACTTTTCAGAGCTCTCGGGCGGAATGGTATTAATGTCATCGCAATAGCCCAGGGATCATCAGAACTTAATATCTCGGTTGTGATAACTCAGCGCAGCCTCAGAAAGGCGCTGAATGTAATTCATGAAGAGTTTTTCCTTTCACATTATAAGGAATTGCATCTTTACCTTGTCGGCACCGGGACTGTCGGAAGCCGGCTCCTTAAACAGATCAGTATTCAGAAAGAAAAATTACTAATTAATCATCGCCTGAAGATTAATATTGTCGGAATGGCAAATTCAAGGAAGATGCTGATACTGCCTGAATGCATCAACATAGATGACTGGAAGGATTTGCTGGATGACGGAAGGAAAACTGACCTGTCTGAATTTGTTTCAGAAATCGCAACCCTTAATTTAAGAAATAGCGTTTTTATCGATTGCACACCAAGCGAAGCTGTCGCAGGCTTGTATAAAAAATTATTTAATTCTTATGTGTCGGTTGTCACTGCCAATAAAATAGCATGTTCTTCAGTATATTCAAATTACAGGGATCTTAAAGCCACTGCCCAGTCACGGGGGGTAAGGTTTCTTTACGAGACAAACGTCGGGGCGGGACTCCCGATTATCAATACCATCAACGATCTGATTAACAGCGGAGACCGTATACTGGAATTGCAGGCTGTACTTTCAGGGACTGTTAATTTTATTTTCAATACTGTAAGCAGGGAAGTACCTCTCAGCGAGGCAATACGGATGGCGAAGGAGAAGGGATATTCCGAACCTGATCCCAGGATCGACCTCAGTGGTACCGATGTTGCAAGGAAAATTCTCATTTTATCCAGGGAATCAGGATACAGGATTGAAGAAAAAGATATTGAACTCGAGCCGGTCCTGCCGGCAACTTGCTTTAAGGGATCTATTGATGAATTCTGGAAATCGGTGAAAGAACTTGATGAAAGCTTCGAAACTAAACGGCAGCAGCTTGAAAAAGAGGGGAAAAAATGGAGATATGTTGCCAGGTTGAAAAATGGTAAAGCATCAGTTAAGCTTACACCTGTTTCATCAAATAACCCGCTTTACCCGGTCGAGGGTTCCAATAATGTTATTATGATCACCACTGAAAGGTACAAAGAGCTGCCCATGATCATAAAAGGATATGGAGCCGGAGCTGAAGTGACCGCTGCAGGGATATTTGCAGACGTGATCCGTATCGCTAACATATGAAAAAAGCAGTCACCATATTTTCTCCTGCCAGTATTGCGAATGTCGGGCCGGGATTTGATATTATGGGATTTGCTATCGACAATCCCGGTGATAAAATCGTCCTTGAAACCATCAGGGAAGGTTCCCATCGCATACTGAACAAAACCGAATTCGATTTGCCCCTGGATCCTGAAAAAAATGCTGCAACGGTGTCACTTTCAGCATTTCTCAAACACATCGGATCGAGACAAAAGTTCCTTGTGACGTTTCTTGAAAAGATCCAGCCTGGAAGCGGGATTGGATCAAGTGCTGCAAGTTCGGCCGGATCCGTATTTGGTGCAAATCTCATACTGAATGAGCCTTTGTCGCGAAAAGAGCTGGTCCCTTTTGCCATGAAAGGTGAACAGGCTGCAAGCGGATCAGCACATGCTGATAATGTCGCCCCGGTAATCCTGGGTGGTTTTGTACTTATCAGGAGTTACGATCCCCTTGACCTGATTGAAATTCCATCTCCCGCTGATCTGTTCTGCACAGTTATTCACCCTGAAATCCAGCTGGCAACAAAGGAAAGCAGGAGAATCCTTAAAGGTAATGTTCCTCTTAACCTGGCTGTTACCCAGGCAGGAAATGCAGCAGGGCTTATTACCGGACTATTGAGATCAGACTATAATCTGATCAGGAACTCACTGCATGATGTTATTGCAGAACCAGCCAGGTCATTCCTGATTCCGGGATTTGACAAACTAAAGGAAGCTTCAATGAAAGCCGGGGCTCTCGGATCAAGTATTTCAGGCTCAGGGCCATCCGTTTTTTCTCTTTGTAAAGGAAGAAAGTCAGCTGAAGCAGTCGCAAAATCCTTAAAGAAAGTCTTTGACAGCATGGAAATACCCAATAACGTCTTTATTTCAGGTATTAACCATGAGGGAGTACATCAACTATTGGAGTGATTCATTTTACCATAAAGGCTACAAGGTTGTAAGGTTGCAAGGTTGCAAGATTGCAAGTCAGTGAGGCATGAAGTGAATATCTAAGAACAGCCCAGTCCATCTGGATTTTAGAATTTTGAAAAAAGGATTTGCACTCAATTTGCACGCAAATCGTTTTCTCATATTAATTAATGACTTCAAATGTATTCTTTATTTACTACCAAATAAATCTTCCTCAAAAAATTTGTATTGTAGATATTGTAAGGAAATTTGTCTTTAACCTCCCCTGTATACAGAAATGAATAATCGGACAATTTTGATTAATCCACTACTTATTTTTTCTCGATTTATTTCAGATTTATCTTATGATGTGTAACAGATATTTCCCCATTCAAATCAATTGAGTAATTCTATCTTTAACTACAAACTTTTCTTTTTAAAAACGTTAATATTATGTAAAATAACCTTTTGATAATTTGGAAGAAATATTGAAATTATTTCATTGATATTGACGACATTATGAAAAACATGTTGTGAAACATATAAAATGCCTAGCTACTTTTTTCGATTTTCTGCACTCAACATATAGAGGCATTCTCATCTCATTCTCTCATCTCACTTTTTCATTTCATTCTGTTTTGT
>JBGPAO010000159.1:0-7794 GCA_041480755.1 Bacteroidia bacterium | reverse complement strand
TGCTAATATAAAAAATAAGCAGCAACTCGAAAAAGTAGTTCTTTTTGATAACGGAGTCCGTAAAATAAAAGTTTCAGATGTTGCAACGGTTCAAATTTCAGAACGTAACGAATATGTTAAGATCAAAGCCGACGGCAAAGATGTGCCATTGATAGCGGTTCGGAAACAGCCTGAGAGCAATTTGATTGATGTATCCAAACAGGTTTCGGAAAAGGTCGAAGAATTAAATAATATTTTACCGGAAGGGGTTGTATTGAAGCCGTATTATAACCAGGCTGAATTTGTTAACAGCAGCATCAGAAGTATTATTGACGTACTTTGGATTGGATTGCTGTTAGCAATTGTAGTCGTAATAATTTTCCTGCGTTCGTTAAAAGCAAGCACTGTCATTTTATTTACTATTCCTCTTACTCTGGCCCTGACATTTATCACACTTATTTTCATAGGGTTTGATTTTAATATTATGACCATTGGCGCAATTGCCGCTTCAATAGGATTAATTATTGATGATGCTATTATTGTTGTAGAGCAAATTCATCGGACTCATGAAGAGTATCCTGATAAAAAACCCAAAGAATTAATCGGTAAGGCCATTGGTTTTCTATTCCCGGCAATGATAAGCTCATCGCTTAGCACCATAGTAATTCTCATTCCTTTTGAATTAATGACGGGTATTGCCGGTGCTTATTTTAAGATTCTTACAAATACTATGATTATTACATTGCTTTGTTCATTTTTCGTTACCTGGATTGGCTTGCCTGTGATTTATCTTCTTATTTCAGGGAACAAATCACCCTTAAAAACTGCTCAGGTACATAAAGTTAAAACCCACAGGTGGATAGAATTCTTCATTAAAAGGCCTTACATAAGTGGTGCATTTATTTTGTTATTGATTTTGAGTATTATATATATAATGCCAAAACTTCCGACAGGATTTTTGCCCGAAATGGATGAGGGATCTATTATTTTAGACTATAACTCTCCACAGGGAACTTCGCTGGAAGAAACCGACAGAATGCTCAATGAGGTCGATGAAATTATTGAGAGTATTCCGGAAGTAAAGACTTATTCGCGGCGCACAGGAACGGAAATGGGTTTTTTTATTACCGAACCTCATAGTGGTGACTACCTGATTGAATTGTATCAAAACAGAAACAGAACGACCGATGAGATATCCGATGATATCCGTCTAAAAGTTGAAAGTGCATTACCTGCCCTTGCAGTTGACTTTGGACAGGTAATTACTGATATGCTTGGTGATTTAATGAGTAGTGTGCAACCTGTTGAAGTAAAAATATTCGGTGACAATCATGATAAATTGAAAGAGCTGTCAAAACAAGTGGCAGACACGCTTGAAACTATAACAGGGACTGCCGATGTTTTTGATGGTATTGTGGTTGCAGCTCCAATGTTGAAAATCCTTCCTAAAGAAGATAAATTAAAACAATTCGGACTTACTGCTTCGGACTTGCAGACACAAATCGAAGTCTATTTAGAAGGTATAGTGGTTGGTTCAATACCAGAAAAAGAACAGTTAACAGATATCCGCTTGATTTCTCCTCTCAACAATAAAACTCCTGTTGAAAAAATAAAGCAAATTAAAATATGTACCTCTTCAGGAGATTATCTGCCTCTAAGTAAATTTGCCGATTTCACAATCCAAAGTGGCATTTCGCAAATTGCAAGGGAAAACCTGCAAACAATGGGTGTTGTTACTGCAAGGCTGAACAACCGGGATTTAGGCAGCGTCATGAGCGACATTCAGCACAAACTTGCCAAAATAAATTTACCTCCCTCCTATCAAATTGTATATGGTGGTTCCTATGCCGAACAACAACATTCTTTTGCCGAATTACTAAAAATTCTTATTGCCGGCGGTTTACTGGTCTTTACAATTGTGCTGTTCATGTTTAAAAGTTTAAAGCTTTCAATAACCGTAATTTTCATAAGCTTATTAGGGATTTCCGGAGGGGTTGTTGCATTATTTCTTACCAACACCCCTCTGAATGTTGGCAGTTACACAGGTTTAATTATGATAGTGGGCATAATCGGTGAAAATTCCATTTTTACCATACAGCAATTTTTATTTGAATTGAAAAAATCTACAGTAAACAATGCTTTGATTTTTGCTATTTCTACCCGTTTACGACCTAAATTAATGACCGCCAGCGGAGCTACAGTTGCCCTTGCCCCTTTAGCGCTTGGTATAGGCACCGGGGCACAAATGCACCAGCCACTTGCAATTGCAGTTATTGGCGGGCTAATTATGGCATTGCCATTGCTATTGATAGTATTACCAGGTCTATTGAAGTTAACCTGGAGGGATAAACCAGAAAAAGAAAAAATACAACAACAATTGGCAGAAAAGTAAAAAAGAAAAGAGATCACATTAAACAACTTAAAAATTCCTTTAGAATCTGTTTGTAATATTGAATTATTAAAAATTCAAAACTTAACAAAATGAAAAACTTATTTTTAGTAATTGCTGCTGCTGCAATATTGAGTCTAAATGCCTGTGGTCAAACAGGTAAAGATGTTCCGGCGAATATTAAAACCGCTTTTTCGGAAAAATTTTCTAATGCAACGAATGTAAAATGGAGTAGCGAAAGCAAAAAAGAATGGGAAGCCGAATTTAAAATTGGTGGTAAAAGCTATTCGGCAAACTTTGACATTAATGCAACCTGGATGGAAACAGAATATGAAATCAGTACAAACGAAATTCCTGTTGCTGTAAAAACAACCATAGACAAAGAATTTGCAGGATACAAAATTGAAAAATCTGAAATATCTGAAACTGCTGATGGAAAAATTTATGAATTTTTACTTAAAAAAGATGGAGAAAAAACAGAAGCAGCAATTGACATGAATGGTAAGGTTGTAAAAAAGGAGCAAGTAAAAGAAGAAAAAGAAGAGAACGAGAAGGATGAAGATTAGCTTTTAAAATTTCCCTTATATCGCGACCAATACATTTCGAAATGAAAAATTTATTTTTTCTATTTTACGTAACTGCCGGAATACTAATTTGTTCCTGTGAAAAAGAAAAAGAAGACAGGATTCCGGATGTGAATTATAATCCCGAAATCATCCCGTCCAATTTTGTTGACAGTGTAACAAATATATATTTCCCGCTTAACCCGGGAACAGTGTACACCTATACTGCACAAACCGGGGATGGTTCCGAAGATATTGTTGTCAGCGTTCTTTCGGAAACAAAGATAGTTGCCGGAGTTCAATGTACTGTCGTAAGGGATATAGTCAGTGTTGACGGCCAGGCCATTGAGGATACTTATGACTGGTTTGCCCAGGATAAAGATGGAAATGTCTGGTATATGGGTGAAGATGTAAGCAATTATGAGAATGGTAAACTTATAGACAAAGAAGGTTCATTTGAAGCCGGAGTTGATGGTGCATTGCCCGGGATTATCATGCTTGCATACCCGGTTCTTGAAATGCCTTACCGGCAGGAATATTATTGCGGGACAGCTGAAGACTGGGGCAAGGTGATTGCAAAAGGAGTTTCTGTCACAGTACCTTTCGGAACATTTGAAAATTGCATTAAAACAGCAGACTGGAGTGGAGCGGAACCGGATGCTCCGGTCGAATATAAATATTATGCCCCGGGCATTGGGGTTATCAAGGAGGAAGTAGAAGATGGTTCTGAGGTTGTAGAACTGATTGGGGTTACGATACAGTAATAGAGGGAGCTCGTTATCAATTGAAGTCAATTAAAATATAGACTACTGCCAATATTACGAGATCCCTCAGTCGCTAAGCTCCTTCGGGATGACATAGATTTTAAGATGTTCTTATGTTATATTAACAACCTAATCACAACTGTATTACCTCCTGAATTCAACTCTTCAGACTGTGTATGGTTTCGTCCCAGATAACCTGTTTCTGCCGGAAGTAGGATTCATTCGCCATATGACATGCGACGGCAGCATTATTACCAAACACGGCGTCCTGGACTACAGGTTTTCTTGATTTGACTGATTCAAAGAAATTTAACAGATGAGGCACCATGTCGTCATAATCATGACCTTTCCATGTTGACTGGTCGAATAATGGTTCCTTACCTGTTTTCGGTGCATTCTGTTTATACCACTCGCTAAAATATTTTTCGCGCATAGCTTCCGGGAATCCATATGCATAATAGCTGGGGCCCGTATCAATACCTGTCTGTGGGGAAAGCTGCAGTCCGAATTCCTGCAGATCAAGGATTCCTTTTGGACCAAAAAAGCGAGCCAGTTCAACGGATTCAGTACCCAGGCCCAGCCTTACATATACAGGAACACCATGATAATCAAACAGCACCAGGTGCAGATCAGGCATGTTTCGGCCATCTTTCCAGCGGAAAATACCTCCCAGTGATTGTGCTGACCGGGGTATTTCATTCCAGCCGAGTGTATATAACATCCCGCTTAGCAAATGTACCATCAGGTCACCCCCAACGCCTGTTCCATACTCCTTCCAGCAGCGCCAGCGGGCAAAATGCAGGGCATTGAACGGGATTTTGGGAGCGGTTCCAAGCCATTCCTCCCAGTTGAGTGTGTCAGGAGAAAGATCGGTTGGGGGCGGATATTGCCAGGCACCTGTCGGATCATTCCTGCCCAAAGTTAATTCAACGTGCTCAATTTCACCAATTGCACCGCTGCTGTATAGTTCACGCGCCTTTTCACATAAAACAGAACTGGTGCGCTGAGAGCCAATCTGGACAATGCGGCTGTTTTTCTTTGCAGCATCGATCATTTCAAAACCATCAGAAATGGCGTGAGACATTGGCTTCTCGCAATAAACATCCTTCCCTGCATTGCAGCAGTCCACAACTACTTTTTTGTGCCAGTGATCCGGAACAGCTGCAATTATGCAATCAATATCCTTATTATCCAGCAGATCCCTGTAACGGCGGGTAGTAAATAGTTTGGGGTTGCCAGTTATTTCTTTTGCAAGGAGATGCCGGCCGTCATACAAATCTGCAGCACCCACACACTCTGTACCGGGAATGGAAATTGCACCAGATAATAACCCTGATCCCTGCATACCAATGCCAATTATTCCGAAGCGCAGCCGATCACCGGGTGCGACTTTTCTTTTTTTCATTGCTGAAGGCTGTGCATCAAGCTGTATGCTGTTTGCTGCTAGCAAACCCCCTGTTGCCATGGCACTGGCCTGGATAAATTTCCGGCGGGATAATTCGTTTTTCATGATATTGGTTTTAAAAATTATTTATAATTCTTTTTGTCTTGTTGCTTTCGTGGCATTTTTTCTTAAAACATTATATGTCATTTCTTAACCGGTTGATGCATCATTAGTGCCATCATAAGTAACAGAAATATGATAAACATCTTTTACCGGGCTGTTTATTTTTGCATGTAGTAAAATCCGAAATCAATAAAATGAACAGGAAAAAAATTTTCATTCTCTGATTTTTAAAGTTGTCCGCTTAATTTTTTTAATCCCTTATGTCAATTACTACTTCCTGTAATCCTGCGCCTTTGATTATGCACTCCTTTATATTCCCATTTAAGTTGTAAATGGTTAAAATCTCAGGGCCTGTTGTCTGTACTGTGAAGAACAGTTTATTGCCTGAAATTCTCATGTCTATAATGTCTGTTTGCATGGAAGCAGGCATTACAGCAATATTTTTGTTTATGGTTATAGTTTCCATATAACCCCTGCGGATTTTAATATCAAATTTTTTTTCTTCAAGAAGGAGTTTTGCAGAATGTATTGAATCGTTGCTCCACCAATCGGTATTCAAAAGATAAATGGTACGATGCTGATTGTCCGGCCAATCATAGGCTGTAAATTCAACCATGTCAGTTCCTTTAATCCACCCCTTTTTTCGCTCTGCAGAAACCATAGCTTCGCCAATAGCTACCAATTCTTTTTCATATTCTTTTCGTATAGATGAATCTGAAGGATAAACATCCGAAGCAAAATAGATAACTCTTCCATTACCTATTTGCCTTCTTACAATTCCTTTAGCTACCGCATAATCTTTCCCCAGCAGGTCTTCCAGTACCTTGCTTTCCGGTAATTTAGCGGGGGCGCCGTGAAGCAGTTCGGTATTCATGTGTGGTTTTGCCAGCAGCAGGGTTCCTCCTTTTCTGACAAATGATAAAAACTTTACAAAGTCTTCTTCTGCAAAAGTGTTCCAACCGAGAAACACAAGAGCTTTGTAAGTATTGATAACATTTTCCGGGGCTTCGATGGGAAGCAGGTCAACCGGCCCGTAAGGCATTCCGGTGTACCATCCCTGTTTTTCTTTTGGACAGGGAAATTTATAAATGGCATCCATATCGCTGTTGGGATAAAAAACATGGAGAAGGTCCAAGCTGTTTTCGGCAGCGCCATAGGTCCATTCACTCCCTTCGAGTGACCAGGCAGTTCCATATTTGCCAAAGCTTTTCCAGGCATCATAACGCCCCTGGATAACAGCAACGAATGCAACTAAATTTCCCCTACGCTGGTGTGTCTGAATAAAATCAAACAGTTTTTTTTGTTGTTTAATATGTTCTTTGCCTTCCGGTGTAAAGCGGTTATGATTATCCTCTGTATTCCACAAACCATCTTCGGTATTGATATGATTGGCCCCATGCATATACGAAATTGCAAGTGACAGAAAGAACCTTGTGGCATGTTCAGGAGCATCATAAGGGCCGGAACTCCATTGTGTAGCCAGGTGTGTTCCATATCCTTTTTTCCCGTATGCTTTGCAAGCACCACGAAGCGAAGACATCGTTACTTCCTCTGCCCCGTACATCTGTTCAGCTCCAACCCAGTTGTAACCGGCCTGTAAAAAATAGCGGTATAAGGTAGAGGGGCCGGTATGGCGGGAACTTTCTCCTTTCACTACTTTAAGATTTTCAACAAACCTGTCAGCAGCTTCCTTCATGTCTTTACATGCAAAGGGATCGAAGTAAATAAATGCTCCTTTTTCATTTCGTTTAACCCGTGTTTTGGGAAATATGCCTCCTTTAGGTCGAAGGTTTGCATACAAATCCGAAAACAGTTTAATATACCGGGTATATTGCCCCCAATAGTAAAAAGCTCCATCGTTCTCATGCGCCTGCCGGCCCAGGAATATAGGCGATAAAAGTATTTCATCAGCGGGATTTATATCTTTTTCCGGTATGCTGCGCCCCTCTAACATTAAATAATAGGGCATATTTAATTGCTTAAAAAGTGATACAGCCCATTTATAAAAATCAGGATCTGCTGCACGGGCGCCACTCCACTGGTAGGATGGCCGGAAACCAATAGCATTGCCGATTCCTTCCCTGCAATACCATTCCAGGTATTCAGAAAAATCTGACTTATTCCTATTGATATATATATCATCCGTGCAGGACAGCAGGATTGTATCTTCATCTTTATACAACACCTGGCGAATGGGAATTTCTGCCGTTCTGCTTTGAGCTGATATAATTACAGCGGCATTTAATGAAATGCTGTCGGCAATATATGGTACAACATATAATCCCGGCTGATTGAAATACATTTTTTCCTGAACGGGATGGACAGGACCTTTTGCCCCCAGACGTACATCTATTCCTGGTTTGTTGGTTTCAATCAGTATATTGAATCCCTTTTTTGCAATAACAAATTCAGGAACATGTGCCACTTCAAAATCCTGCTTGCCGCATTCAATAATCCCCATGTCAAGTACCTGGAAAGGAAATGAAGAAGGAAATTTCTTCAGCAGTTTTATTTTAAGTGAATGATTCCCTTTATCATATTGCGGTAGTTCTACTTCAAAGTCAGAAATTTGTGAACTACGGTCAAAAACCT
>JBGPAO010000158.1:0-7843 GCA_041480755.1 Bacteroidia bacterium | reverse complement strand
GGTTTTGCTCAGCAGCCGGCAACTATTAGGGAATCATTGCAAACTATAAAAACTTACCCTTATTCAGATCCTGATCCGGTAGCAAAACCTGCCAGTTCCTATTATCCATATTTTCGTTTTGACGGATTTGCTGTTGATCCGATAAATCAACAATGGAAAGTAATTGAAATGGAGAACGATTATATCAGGCTTTACATTTTCCCTGAAATTGGCGGGAAAATTTGGGGTGCTATCGATAAAACTACCGGCAATGATTTCATTTATTATAATCATGTTGTGAAATTTCGGGATATTGCGATGCGCGGGGCATGGACATCGGGTGGAATAGAGATAAATTTTGGCATTATCGGACATGCTCCTACCTCTGCCACTCCTGTTGATTATCTAATGAGAACTAATGAAGATGGAAGCGTGAGTTGCTTTTTGAGCGCTTTGGACCTAATCACAGGAACCATTTGGTCAGTTGAAGTTAATCTTCCTGAAGACAAAGCTTATTTTACCACAGCTACGACCTGGCATAATCCTTCTCCTATCGCAACACCTTATTATCACTGGATGAATGCGGCCTATCATGTCGGGGAAGATTTACAACTTATTTTCCCTGGTTTACATGCAATCGGTCATGGAGGAGAGGTTGAAATAGAAAAACTACCCTATAATTCCGAAGGGTTAGATATTATGTGGTATAAGAACAATGCATACGGGGACTCAAAATCGCGGCACGTCATTGGCCAGCTTAGTGATTTTTATGCTGGATACTGGCATGACAAAGAAGCCGGTTCAGTCCACTATTCCCCTTTTGATGAGAAACTGGGAATGAAAATATGGCTGTGGTCCTTTGCCAGGAACGGGGCCATCTGGGAAGAACTGCTTACTGATGCAGACGGGCAATACCTGGAACTGCAGTCGGGAAGAATGCACTCCCAGGCTGTCCTCTCAAGCGGAGAAACTCCATTCAAATTAACTGAATTCCAGCCATTTTCAACGGACACATGGACAGAATACTGGTTCCCGGTTAAATCAATCAGGGGCATAGTAAAAGCAAATCCTTACGGAGCTTTGAATGTGATTAGAGAAAAAGACTACCTGAAAATATATTTTTGCCCTGTCCAGGCACTTTCATCCTCAATGGAAGTTTTTTCAGGAGATAATCTGATTCTCACCAGGGAATTTAATTCAAATGTTTTTGAAATATTGACTGATTCAATTCCTCTGAACAAAATATCAGGAAATGTGAGGATTACTATCGGGGGAAATAAATTAGTCTATTCTGAATCTGATAATGACAATAACCTGAATCGTCCCTATAAATCTCCGGAGAATTTTGATAAAACTTCTCTTTATGGAAGATACGTTGATGGGGAACAAAAAATGAACTATGGTTATTACACTCAGGCTGAATCAGCATTTGAAGAGTGCCTTGAATCAGATTCGTTTTATCTTCCTGCGCTGAATAAACTGGCCACGTTATATTATCGATCCGGCAAATATGATAAGGCACTGGGTTTATGTGAAAGATCTCTGAGCATTAATACCTATGACTGCGAAGCCAACTATTTATTTGGCTTGATAAATTTGAAACTGGGGAGATATGCACCGGCCAAAGGAGCATTTTCAGTCGCATCATTATCACCACAGGTAAGAAGTGCTTCATATACAAGACTTTCTCATATCTACTTACTTGAAAAGAACTGGGAAAAAGCACATCATTATGCTGTTAAAAGCCTGGATTTTAATAGCCGGAACTTTGATGCATTGCAGAACCTTATGGTTATCTATCGCTATACGGGGAAGACGCAGGATGCCATAAATATCATTGAGGATCTGTTATCCGGTTTGCCGCTGAACCATTTTGCCAGTTATGAAAACTATCTTCTGAATCGGAATCCTCAAACAAGAAGTGAGTTTACATCAATGATTCGTAATGAATTGGCTGATGAGACGTACCTTGAAATGGCAAGGTGGTATATATCAATCGGATGTTACAGTGAAGCCCTCGAACTACTTGATTTGACCTCACGATCTCCAATCGCTAAATATTATACTGCATTTATTATAAATCAACTTGGGAATAATGAATATAGCCATGACATTTTAAAGAAAGCCAACCAGATGTCCGCGGAATTTATATTCCCATATAAAATAGAGGATTTAGAAGTTCTAGAGTGGGCAGAACAAGTGGAGCCTTCCTGGAAATTAAATTATTACAGTGCACTTATTCACTGGCATCTTGGAGATACAGACCAGGCGGAAACATTGCTTGATAATTGTAACAATGTCGATTTTGCTCCTTTTTATATATCACGTGCAATGCTGAAAAAAGGTGACGAGAGACTTTCTGATTTTTTGAAAGCGGAAGTCATTCAACCTGACTGGAGAACAGGAGTGGCATTAATAGATTGTTATCTGGATAAAGGAGATAATACAAATGCTTTATTATATGGTAAAAAATATTACAGGATGTATCCCGATAATAACTACCTGGGATTGAGGTATGCAAAGACCTTAATAGTAAATGCCAGGTATAAAGAATGTATTGAACATTTGAGAAATATTACTGTATTGCCGACTGAAGGCTCTTATGAAGGAAGGGATGTTTATAAAAAAGCAAATTTGCATTTGGCAATGACTTTATTGAAAGAAAAAAAATATACAAAAGCCCTAGAATCAATAAACGATTCAAAATTGTGGCCCGAAAATCTCGGTGTTGGGAAACCTTATGATGATCAGATCGATTATTGTCTTGAGGATTTTATGACTGCCCTGGTATATGAAAAACAGGGGAAAATTGACGATGCGAATAAATATTATGCGAAAGTAATTGCTTACACAGAGAGAGAGCAGTTTGGACTTAATTCAAACAAATGCCTGATTGCCGTTTCTTATCATCGATCAGGCAAAAATAAAATGGCTGAGGACTATATTAAAGATTGGCTATTGAAAGATCCCGATTCAAATGTTGCCAGATGGTGCGATGCCATCCTCAATGGCAGACTGGAGGAAGCAAACATAATCATACCTGCTAAAAATGAGTTAGTTGAGGCAGCTCCCTGGGAAGAGGTTTCAAATGATTATAATTTTTCATTCGTTGTCGACCTGCTTCAGATTATGGAGTAGTGAATGATCCCAGCTTAAATCCGGATATTATTGCTTTATCAGTTTTACGGTTTCCCCGCTCTCAAATAATATTATATATAACCCTGGAGCAAGAGATCCTAAGGATAAATAACTCTGATCTGCTGCTTTGAGGAGCTCTTTTCCGTAAATATCGAACAATCTGACACTTGTTTCAGTGTCGAAGAATACTATATCACCGGCAACAGGATTCGGATAAACTTTAATGGCATTATCATCAACCTGATCGCTGACAAAGAGTGGAATGTGATTGCTTCTTCCGGGGGTAGGGGAATTCTCATCCTTCCACACGATCTCTCCGTCCACTGTCCTGGCATAGGAATGATCAGAATTCTGGAGATTATAAACAACCTTGTCGATTAGTTGAAAGCCGGTCGACGGTGAATCAAACAGGCCAATTTCTTCCGCCTGCATGTTGAGACTGAAATTTGCATGCCGGTCTCCCTGTTCCACCTGCCCATCAGCCCATATCAGGATAAATGATCCGGGCTTAAGATATAAATATGGCATTCTCCATTTATCCCTGTTCAATAAATCGTCGGACAAAAATTTATTTCCAAGAAATACAGAAGCGGTCCCCTTATTATATATCTCTATCCAGTCATCGTACTCTCCAAAATTATCGGCAATAATGGACTGATTGCTGGCACAGAATTCATTAATTACCAGGTTTGGTGACCTTATCGGGATATCAACAAATATTGGATCACATGGATAATCCGTTACATTTCCTGAATTATCTGATGCACGGACAAAAAAGCTGGCAGTCCATGGTTCAACATCACTTTCAATCCGTGTACTCCATATATTGTCTCCGGGATTCCTGTCATTATGATTTCCGTCATCGTATAATGTCATTTGCTGGTATTCTCCGTTATTTTTACTGAACATCAGGTAAATACCTGCAGGATCATCATCCTCCATTTGAACCGTAATATCCAAAGGTTCATTAAGTTCCGGATGGTTATAGGTAAGCTCGTTGATGACAGGTACCAGTGGATTTACTTCAAGCTGGTTTCTGGCAGATTTATTGCGCTGAAGTATGAACGGCTTTATCCCCCATTTGACGTGATCTCCAATAACATAATCCAGTGAATTATCAAAATCACTTATCTGATAACCATAATCCAATGGATAAAATGGATCATTGATCACATATGGCCGGATCATATTATGAAGCCGTTCAATCCTGCTAAAAAGGCTGTCCTGGTTTAAATAATTATCCATAAGCCCATCCATATAATAACTGAAAAGGTCCCTGAATTCGGGCACAGCCATAAGCTTTTCATATAAAGGCCGGACTTCATCAGGGTTCGCCCAATCGTAAATGTCCCTGTTTGCCCAGTCAATACCGAACCAGTCTACCCCAAAAGTATTATCAAGGTCGTAAGGAATAAACTCGAAAAGCCCTGATACAGGATTGTGGTATAAATAGAAATTATTTTTGAGGAAGCTGTAGTTATCCCAGTTGCCGGTTAATACATCAGCCGCGGCACTTTTCAGATAGTCAGGCACATTGAATGATTCACTGATTCTGCAAACGAACTGGTCAGAGGGTGAATTGTTTATTATATTTATCAATTCGGCCAGGTCCTTATAGTCGTCATATTCATTATTTGTTTTCAGTGCATAAGTTCGCCTGCCGTTCTGTTCAAACTTGTATTTTTCCGGGTTCGCATCAATATAAGCCAGGTCAGCAGGATAAAGGCATTTATATAAATTTCCATGCTTATCACCGATTCTTGATCTTATGAATTCTTCATCAATATGTTCAACATTAAGATAGACACCATAATACGCATGGTTAATATAAAATACAACGTGATTTGCACGTGATGCAGGAACTCCCATATATCGAAGTAAATCCCAGCATATTTTTGCACGTAAAATAGATGGATCGTTATGTTCCCCGTTAATGTTCATTTTCTCAAGACCATAAAAATTCTTTTCCGGATCATAAGTATTGAAAGAGACTTTGTAAGATTTTTTATTGGACCATCTTGATGTGTTTCCCCTCACCCGGAAGCCAACATTAAGTAAGGTATCTGAATTCAGGGGAGTGGTAAAAATGAAAGTTGCAGGGTACTCTGTATTACTTGCAGGATCCGCAAAAATCAAGGCAAGGTCCCCAGGATCAATAAGAATATCCACTCTTGGAATTATACTGTCATTGAAAACATATCCCTTAGGCGGATTTATAGGTTGAGAATGAAGATATGTCCCGGCCAGTAATCCTGCAATTAATAATATTATGTTTCTCTTCACTGAGGTGATCTGTAAAAATTTAATCTTGCCAACTTTGAACTTATTTTAAAAATGGGGAAAAACTTATCACTTGTAAGCCGGGCATAATGATTTGAAAGGACATATCTTATATCCTACCATGAATTCATGTGAACCAAAATGATGTTTTTGCAGCGTTGTAAGGCCAACATCAAAACCATATGAAAAAGTGAGATTCTTGTAATTCATGTGGCTCAATGACCTTTCCTATAAATTCAACCCTGGCTCTCAGAATTATATTATGCGGAGCCGTGTAATTTAATATTGCCAACATCCACATGATCTTTAAAAATGCCTAAGGAAGCATTCTGTGGGAACGCCCCATATAGTATTGCAAATAACCCCGGAAGAGTCATAACCAATGTTTTATTAATAACAGGCCTCATGATTTTTAAATTAATAGTTTAAATCTTAAATCTCATTTAATTCAGATCTATCAATAAATAACCGGAATTTGCAATAATGTCAAAAGTATCATAATTTGCATTAACTTTATGTATCACCTGGGGAATTTATCCTTAAAGCAATATTTTGGATAAACCATGATATAAGAAAAGTGAATATGGGTTTTAACCGATACTAAAACAAAATCATCTTTGGAATTAAATATCCTTAAATACTCAGATGTTATTGCTTTTAAAGGAAAAAAATCCATTTCCGGATTATTTACAATAATAGTCTTACTGAAAATATTAACATGTTCATTTAATACTTTTGCTCAGAACAGGAACCTGAAATTTGAGCATCTGACAACCAAAGAGGGACTTTCGCAATCGACGATTACTTGTATATTGCAGGATAGCAAAGGCTTTATGTGGTTTGGAACACAAGATGGCCTGAATAAATATGATGGTTATAACTTTACCATTTTTCAACATGATCCGGATAATCCTGCAAGTATCATGGGTAGTTTTGTTTTCGAAATTACTGAAGATAGTAAGGGGAATTTGTGGATAGGTACTGAAAGAGGATTAAATCTATTCGATAGGGCTAATAACGGCTTCGTTCATTATCAACATGATGTGAATGACGCAAACAGTCTGGGCGGTAATGAAGTTCGTACTGTTTTTGAAGATAGCAGGCGTAATCTATGGGTTGGCACCATAGGTGGTGGTCTCAATCTGCTTGAAAGAGATAAAGAAAAATTTATTCATTATCAACATGATGAGAGTGATCCAAACAGTCTGAGCAGCAATGATGTTTATTCTGTTTTTGAAGATAATAGAAAAAACTTATGGATTGGATCAATGCATGGAGATTTGGATTTATTCGATAGAGAAAATGAAGTTTTTCATCACTACTATTATAAGAATAAAAAATTAAGCAATAATGAAATATGGAACATAACAGGTGACAGGGATAGTAATCTTTGGATTTGTTCCTATCGTAGTGGACTATATAAGTTAAGCTTTACGGACAATGGTGAATCTGAGTTTACCCATTACATACATGATGATAACGATGTCAATTCTATTAGTGGCAATGCTATCTTTACAGTTTTTGAAGATAGTAAGGGACGGCTCTGGGTAGGGACAGAAAATGAAGGATTAAATATATTCGATGAAGAGAATGATAAATTTATTAATTACAGATCAGATCCTTTTAACGATAAAAGCTTAAATAATAATTCAATATGGTCAATTTACGAAGACAATACAGGAAATCTGTGGATAGGGACACATGCCGGGGGCATAAACATGATTCCGAGATATGGTGGGAATTTCAATCATTATAAGCATAATCCCGGGGATATAAACAGTTTAAGTCACAATTCAGTGACATGTTTTTATGAAGATTCCCGGCATAACTTCTGGATAGGAACTGATGGTGGTGGATTAAATTTATTTAACAGAGAAAGTGAGACTTTTGTACATTATGATAGACAAAACAGTAATTTAAGCAGTGATGCGGTTTTATCGGTCTTCGAAGACAGCAGCGGGAATTTATGGATTGGAACATGGGGGGGAGGGCTGAATTTATTTGATCGGGAACATCGTAATTTCATACAGTATACAAAAGAAAACAGTGGCCTGGCAAGTAACACGATCTTTTCAATTTATGAGGATAAAAGGGATGTTTTATGGGTCGGCACTTTTTTTGGAGGAATAAGTTATTTTGACAGAAATCGTAATACTTTTATTAGTTATACTCCTGAAAATAGCAACTTGAGTGATGGCGATATAAGAGTGATTACCGAAGATTCGTATGGAAATCTTTGGGTTGGTGGAGCTTTGGGTTTAAATATGTTCACCCCGGAATCAAAAATGTTCAGCATATATGCCCATGATGAAAGTGATAATAAAAGCTTAAGTGCAGGGTATGTTCTTTCTATTTTAGAAGCGAGTGATTCTATCTTGTGGATTGGTACAGCAGAAGGTTTGAATAAATTTGATAGGGAAAGTCAGAGTTTCATTCAATATCATGT
>JBGPAO010000157.1:0-7855 GCA_041480755.1 Bacteroidia bacterium | reverse complement strand
CAACCATTTTTTCAACATCCTGATCTCCCCGGGAAGTTCCGAGGAAAGTACCTCCTAAAAGATGAATATCACTAACCATTGGAGCTGTCAGCTCAATAACCGGATGATTATACTTAGAGATCAAACCTTCGTACCCGTACTTAATCCCCAGTATCCTGCTTATTCCATATCTGTAATAAAGTTGATTGACAATACTGCGGATAACGTTGTTCAGTCCCGGGCATAATCCTCCGCAGGTTACAATACCCACTTTGGTTTTCGCGGGTTCAAAGAAAATAGTTTCTTTCGGCCCTGCCTTTTCAAATGAGACAGGTATTTTGCCGGTTTCCTTGCAATTATGAAAATTATCAACAGAAACATCATACAGGATCCTTTCATCGTCTTTGACGAATTTATAAACCGGGCTGTCGGGTCTCTGGCTTTGTTTAAGAGGTGAAATCACATTTCCCTTACCAAGGGTAGAAATCAGGAAATCTTCATATTTCATATTATCATGTATTCAGAGCAATCAAATTTAGTTAATTTTTTGAATGATTGACAGATGAGAAAATTCTGCCCGCAGGGAGTTTTGCCATATAGGAATACTGCTGCCAAAAGTGTATGATCGTCCCTTCATGAATTTCTTTTCTCGAGCCACTTGAGCAGGAAGTAATTGGCAAAACCGATGACCACCATCGCTAACAGAAAAGCCGGAAATGCGATCCTCCAGTTGTGAGGTCCGGTCATCATAG
Source organism: Bacteroidia bacterium (assembly GCA_041480755.1). GTDB lineage: Bacteria > Bacteroidota > Bacteroidia > Bacteroidales > SM23-62 > LJUQ01. The sequence goes on along the minus strand of JBGPAO010000157.1, from coordinate 7,124 downwards.
ACCACTCTGACATCCCCCCGATTCCAGCCAGGAGCGTTAGCGGCATAAAAATAGTTGTAATAAAAGTCAGACGCCTGACTGATATATTTGTCTTGTTAGCAGCTATAGTCATCTGGTTATTCAGCATCGAGAGGTACATCTCCAGGAGACTGGTGACAACATCCCGGTAAGACTCTGTTAATTCAAAGAATTTTGCAAGATGGTCGTAAATATCCCGATAATGGAAGATAGCCTTCTCCGGTATTAAGGGACAATCCTTGCGACAGATCTTAACAAGGATCTCACGCTCGTGGAAAAGACTCTTACGGAGATTCAGCAAGTTTCGACGCAATCGGATCAAATCTACCGGTTTAAAGTTTGAAACATCATCCAGCAAATCGTCTTCTATGGCATCCAGTTCATCTTCGAGTGCTTCAATCGCTAAAAACTTTTGATCCACCACATGATCCAGGATGACATGCATCAGGAACGCCGGTCCGTGCCGGGCGCTTTCCATGTTCATCTCCACAATGTGCTGAATGCTATCAGAAAATGGGTGTTTTTCTAAATTGCGCTGGCTAACGGTGACAAGAAAGTTTTTGCCGATAAACAGATCGATCTCGCCGATTATAAGATTATTATTTGAATAATCAAAAGTATTAAAGAGAACAAAAGTATTTCCGGGAAAATCTTCAATCTTGGGAATCTGGTTTTCGTCAAAACAATCCTCGATAGCAAGCGGATGGAGCCCCAAAGGATCGATGAGGTTAGAAAGTTCCTCCTTCGCTGGCTTGCTGTAATGCAGCCATATAAAGCCTCCGTCCTTTGCTGCAGCCAGTACCTCATCACTGGAAGCGATGCACGAGAGTTTTCCTTCCTTAGAGATATGAAAAAACAGTGATTCAGACATTACTGCCTCCTTTAAATCAAAAGATCAGACTTGAAATATACCTAATTATGTTATACTTTGATAGAAGTATTAATAAATGACATATAAATATATTAATTTTCATAAAGCGGAGAGAGGGGGATTCGAACCCCCGGACCCACGTAAGCAGATCAACGGTTTTCGAGACCGTCCCGTTCGACCACTCCGGCATCTCTCCGAGGGAAAAATATCAGATATTCACCAACCTTGCATTATCTCAATTCAGAAAAATGTAAAGATCTTTATAAGCTGTTCCGTTTTCTTTCCCGGTGCAAAAGTAGAAATTAAAAAGTAAAAATGTTCAGGAATACTAAACCCTCTGATCCCGAATGATAAAATTTTTTTGTTTAATAAAACAGCATTCCGCCTGCATATTCCAGATGGTCGAAGTATACGAATTCATCGGCTGTTTTGAAATTAATTGGCATGGTACAGAAGAACCTGACATTTGTATTATTCAGCAGGGCCGGCTGCCATTTTCCGGGAAAAGACTGAATCGCATCAACCGCAATCTGGTCCAGATCAGGTTGGATCCCCGATACTATATAAGCTCCGGAGAGATCACCATTTTCCAAAATTACAAAACCAACAAGTATTGTACCTGAAATATCAATCAGTTTGTGCTGTGAAAATTTACCGGAAACGTGTGCAAGGAGGTTATCCTTTTCAATGTCATAGGAGGGAGGGATATCGGAAGAATAAAAGATGTTATCAATATATTTTTCCCCGTTCTCAAGCCAGTTTTCATTTGAGACCAGCTGGTTGTCTTTATAAATTGATTTTGATTTGACCGATTCATTGCTGAAATATTCGATCACTTCACCTTCAAAGCTGAGCGGCAGTTTGGTTGTGGTGGTACCTCTCCTTTTGACAACGTCGTTACTCATTTCGACGAACTTATACAGGTTCCCGGGTTCCCAGGTATAAAACCGTATATACTTGTCAACCTGGCGGCCATTTGCAAATTTCCTGACAAGGTATTCATTTTCAGTTTTGATCTTAATCCTTTCAATATATATGCTTTTCCAGTTATTCCTCCAATATATAAATGTCTCCATTTCAATATGTTTATCACTTTTCTGGTCGATCCGGATCATGGTCAATGCATTTTTTTCATCGCTCAAAGGTTTACTATTAACACCGTAATAATAAAACGTTTGTCCGCTTGCAAAAAGATGCAGGCATAAAACCATATTTAACAGCAGAATATTTTTTTTCATTTTAAATACTTCCTTTCTTATGGCAAAATTAATTTGTTTTACAATTAGCAATGTGGTTTTTCATTAATTTTATAGGTACAACCAGAATTAAATGGCCCGGTATTTTTTCATTGTAATTTTTATTTTTTCAATTCTTACGCCTGTTTTCTCTCAGCAGCAGGTCTTTACTTTTACTGATAGCAGGTATAAGGTGGAATATACCCTGCTTCTTTCAACTTATGTTAAGTGGCCCGATAGCATGACTACAGTAAACTATGAGTTTGGAGTGCTTGGATCAGAGGAAATTTTTAATGACCTGAGTTTTAAATCCGGGACTGATAACTTTAAGGGAAAACCCTTTACTGTAAGATACTTTAGAAGAATTAAGGATATTGGCCCTGTTCATGTACTTTTTATTGACAGGGAAATCAATGAGGATATAAAAAAGGTATGGGCTAAAATCAGGGGATGGCATGTTTTGCTCGTAACAGACAGCTGCCGGCAATTTGATAATATTATGATCAATTTGTTAGCAACAACGGGTAGAGGAGGCAGACAGTTTGAAATAAACAAACAGAATATTTATGCTGCCGGGCTGGAGGTTTCACAGAAAATACTCTATGAAGGGTTGCGGGAAGACGAATTAAGGGAAGAGTACAAGGAATCAGGAAAACAGATTGAAGTCATTAAGCTGGAACTGGAAACCCTTAATGCTGAACTTGCAGTACAATACAATAAACTTGAACGGAGAAGGCAGGCGATAGATTCCCTTAATCAGCAAATAACTGACCAGAAGCGGGAACTGAGTTCATTATCAGCAGATATTTATCAACAACAAAAAAGTCTTATTGAAAAGGCGGTTCAGCTTCAGCAACAACAGGATGGATTAAATGAATTGATGAGGGAGATTGGTTTCCAGGAAAAACAACTTAAACTCCAGCAGGATTCGATCAGGTCGGGACAAGAAATACTTAGCCTCCAGAAAGATTCTATTCTTAGTCAACGGCAAAAGATTAGGTCCCAGCAAACTGCCCTTGGTGAACAGACTACCACTATTGAGAGACAAAAATATCTGATCTATTTCTCGCTGTTGCTTTTATTGTTTGTTTCCGCCATCGTCTTTTTTGTGATCAGAGCGTACAGGATTAAAAGAAGTGCCAACAGGATCCTGAGAGATAAAAATGCTGCTATTGCGAAACAGAACGCAGAGATATCAAGACAGAAAGAAGAAATCCTCGTTCAGAGAGAACAGCTTGAGGTCATTAATAAAGCCATTGAAAAACAGAATGAAGATATTAAGGCCAGCATATATTATGCTCTTACTATTCAGAATTCGATTCTTCCAAGGCACCAGGAGATTATTAAACATCACAACTATTTTGCCATTTATTTGCCAAAAGATATTGTAGCGGGAGATTTTTACTGGTTTTCAAATATCAGTAAAACAAGGAAAAATGGTGAATATTCATTCTTTGCAGTAGTTGATTGTACAGGCCACGGTGTCCCCGGTGGTTTTCTTTCAATGATCGGGTCAAGAATCCTGAGCACTATTGTGAATGAGAACCATATATTTGAGCCTGATAAAATACTTGACAGGATGGACAGGAATTTACGAATCGCATTAAGACAGGAGCATACGGAAATTGATGACGGTATGGATGTTTGTCTTTGCAGGATTGAAAAAGAAAGGAATGCTGAAGGGCAGCAGAACGGGAGATCCAGGATATTGTTTTCAGGAGCACGAAGGCCGTTATATGTTCTTAATGACAGAGGAGTTGAAATGATCAGGGGTGACAGGAAGACAATAGGAGGGAGGTATAATGCAGAAATGGATTTTACCAACCATGAGACCATATTGAACAAAGGCGACAGGATTTATCTTACAACGGATGGAATTACAGATCAGAATTCACCTGAAAGGGACAAGTTCGGAATAGACAGGCTCAAGGAAATTCTTGACAGGACATTCGGATTGCCACTGGAAGAACAGAAACAAACTCTGGAGGAAGCATTGCTTGGATTCATGAGATATGAAAAACAAAGAGATGATATTACATTATTATGCGTTCAGGCATAATCTTATGTATTAGAATAAAATCGTATTAATATTGCAAAATCCTTAATCCAAAATAAAAACATGGAAAATCTCGAAATCAATAGCGGTCATGAGATGTTTGATGTCCCCGTAGTAAATTTTAATGCTGAAACCGGGGAGTGTTTAATCGAAGGGGAATCCTATCTTGAAAAAACATCCGAGTTCTATGACCGACTATTGATCTGGCTTAGCCAGTATTTTGCAGAAGTAAAGGGTGATATTAAAATCAGATTTAAGCTAACTTATTTCAACACAAGTTCCTCAAAACGTCTGCTGTATATTATGCTCAAACTCAAAGAATATGTTGATAGTGGATCGAAAGTTGAAACCAGCTGGCACTATAATCCCAACGATATTGAAATGGAAGAAGCAGTAGAAGATTTCATGAGCATTGCAAAACTTGATGTTAAGCTGGTGCCTGATTCTGAAATGAAATTCAATCCATTCGATAAATAAAAATTCTTATCATTCATGCCGAAGTGACTGCGCAGGATTTATAAGTGAGGTTCTGACAGACTGGTAACTTACTGTGATAATTGCGATCAACAGGGCTGCAACTCCTGCCAGGGCAAATATCCACCACTCTAAATGAGTGCGGTATGCAAATTCCTGCAGAAATCGTTTCATTACAAAATAAGCAATAGGAATTGCGAGCAGACATGATATTAACACGAGTTGGGTAAATTCAGCTGACAACAGATAAATTATTTTTATTATTCTGGCCCCCATGACTTTCCTGATACCAATTTCCCGGGTTCTTACTTCAGAGGTAAAAGATACCAATCCAAAGAGGCCAAGACATGCAATAATAATTGCCAGGAATGTGAAATATTGAACGATTTTACTCACTCTGACGTCAATCCGGTACATATTATCGTAGTCTTCATCAACGAAATGATATTCTAAAGGGTATTGAGGCATAATTTTATTCCAGGTATCAGTAATTTCTTTCATTGCCTTTATTACATCACCTGGCCCGATTTTAATAACCATGCTGTTAAGCCATCTGACATCTGAAACAACCAGGGCAAGAGGTTCAATTTTATTCCGGACCGACTGGTAATGAAAATTTTTCATAACCCCAATAATTTTTCCCTTTAATCCGATGAAATCGAACCTCATTCCCACCGGATTTTCAACTCCCATGATTTTTACAACCTCTTCATTGACCAGGAATGTTCCGGTTGAATCATTAGCAATGTCAGTAGCATAATCCCTGGAAAAACTGCGGCCGGCCAGTATTTCTATCTGCAAAGTTTCGATGTAATCAAAATCCACTGCACTGAAACCTATCAGCGTATGTAATTCAGGATCTTTTCCATCCCAGTCTGCTCCACCGGAATTACTCCCAATATTAGTTGGAGTATGCATGGTTGCTGATACACCGGTGACCACAGGATTTTTCAGCAATTCTTGTTTCAGGGTATAGTAATTATTTTTAATATCTCCCCGAAGATAAATATAGAGTATATGTTCCTTGTTAAAACCAAGATCAATATTTCTCATGAAGATAAGCTGCTTATAAATCACAATCGTCCCGATGATAAGGAATACAGACAAGGTGAACTGGAAAATAACCAGAATTTTTCTGAATAAGCCGCCTCTTGCCCCTTTACTCAGTTCGCCTTTCAGAATACTGACCGGTTTAAATGAGGATAAAAAAATAGAAGGATAAATACCTGCAATAAAAGTTGTTACAAGGGTGAGGATAATCAGTCCGATAATGAATTTATAATTTAACAGGTGCTGAAAAGTCAGATCTTTTCCCGTAATATCATTAAAAACATTCAGAATAATTCCAGTCAGCAGGAGAGCCAGGATCATGGAAATGACGGTCAGAAGAAATGATTCACCAAAAAACTGAATAATAAGATTTTGCCTTGTACCGCCCATAACTTTTCTCATCCCTATCTCTCTTGCACGGTTAGCTGACCTGGCAGTTGACAGATTCATAAAATTGATGCAGGCAATTAAGAGAACAAATGCTGCAATAATTGAAAAAATATAAACGAAGATGATTGCCCCGGGTTCATGCCCATAACCAAAATATTGATGAAGATGAACCCTTGTAAAGGGGAGAACAAGGAAATCAGTATTTGATCCGGGTTCATGATTCCGTACAACCCGGGTTAGTTTTCTGTTAACAGTATCAGTTATTGGGTTTTCATGCAGCTGCACATAGGTGCGGATAGAATTATTTCCCCACTCGTCATAATATTCTCCGACTTCTTTCAGATAATCAAATGGAACCAGAATGTCGAAAGACAAAGTGCTGTTTTTTGGAGGTTTTTCGACTACGCCAGTAACAGTAAACTCATATTTATTGTTTACCATCAGGATTTTGCCTATCGGATCTTCTGTCCCAAAATATTTTTTAGCCGTCTCATCAGTAATGACTGCAGAATAGGGTTCTTTTAGGGCTGTCTGTTGATCGCCTTTAATCAGTGGAAATGAGAACATTGAAAAAAAAGATTGATCTACTGCCACGCAGCCTTCTTCATAAAATGCTTTCTCCCCATACCTGAAAAGCATACCTGACGGCCATTGATACCGGCATGCGTCTTTTATTTCAGGTATTTCTTCCTTCCAGACCGGGCCGCTGGGGTAAGGAGTTACGGTAACGTGGTATACTTCTCCCGAATAATACTGATCTTCTTCAACCTGGTAAAGGGTTTCTGCATTCTCATGGAACCTGTCAAAACTCAATTCATCCTGGACCCAGAGTAAAATGAGAAGAGTAGCGGCAATGCCTACGGATAAACCCAGGATATTTATTAATGAGAACCCAATATTTTTAAGAATATTACGAAAAGCTATGTACAGCCAATTTTTAAGCATACGGAAGTTTAAATGAAAGACGATTATTGCCAGAATATTGCTGCATAATTTGCTAATTTATAATAAATTAATTAATCGTTATCTT
>JBGPAO010000156.1:0-7859 GCA_041480755.1 Bacteroidia bacterium | reverse complement strand
ACAGGGATTTGCGGCTTTCGGGAAAGTAATTAAAGGAATGGACGTAGTAGAGAAAATACATACCTTGCCGGCGGAAGGGCAATATTTAAGCCCGTCAGTGTCAATACTTGAAATCTCAATGTATTGATCTATCTGTTAAAAAGTTGGTAATGATGATGACTTTCAAATGAGATTAACAGATATTAAATATTTTTAAAAGTTTTGATTTAAATTTGCTAAACTAAAAATTCGACTCATGAAAGTCCTGAAATGGCTACTCATAATTGTGCTCATCCTTGCAGCACTTTTACTGATCATTCCTCTTCTTATGCCTGCAACCGTCAAAGTAACAGCGAATAAAGAGATTGCTGTATCACCAGCCCAGGTATTTTATAATATTGCCACTTATACTGATCGGGGTCTATGGGATCCATGGCTTGCGATGGAACCGGGTGCCGAATGGAAAGGGGAATCCAAACCGGATTATGTGGGTTCTTTATATACCTGGAATGGAAAGAAAATAGGAACAGGACAGGAAATGGTTGAATCTGTTGTGTTTGGGGAATACATTGCTGCGAATATCAGGTTTGGTGACGATCCGAAAGGTTCCCTGGTGGAATGGAACTTTGCAAAAACAGAATCCGGGACATCCGTTTCATGGTCATTCAGTGCAGATGCCAGATATCCGATTGGAAGACTGATGATGGGTTTCATGAAGGGTTCTCTTCAATCGAGCTTTGATAAAGGACTGGAAAATCTGAAATTATACCTGGAATCTAATCCACCAGTGCTAAGTGCTCTCGGAGATATCCAGAGAAGCAAAATTGCCCCTATGTTTACTCTGGTTATAGATACAAAAGGCACAATGCAGGAGATGAGCAATCAAATGCCTCAGTTATTTGAGAAGCTGTATGCAGAAATGGAAAAACAGGGTTTACAGATTACCGGTGCTCCTTTCTGCCACTATCTTTCTTTTGACCAGGCATCAGGGATATCAGAATATCTGACAGGTATCCATGTCTCCGGCAAAGGGAAAGATGCCGGCGAAGTCAAAGCTGTAAATTACCCCGAAATAGAGGTAATCCAGGCTATTCACAGCGGACCTTATGATGATCTGAAGACCTCTTATAACAAGCTTATGGAATACATTGCAGTTAATCAGCTTCAGATTACCGGCGAGAATTTTGAGTTTTATTTCACTGATCCTGCGATAGAACCAGATGTAACAAAATTACAGACACAAATCGCATTTCCGCTGCGATAACCATAAGCAATTTAAAGAAAGTGACAGCGATTTAATAAGAAGGTCCAGTCACTGGAATTATTTCAGGCTGATCTTTACGATAGTATCAATTTTATTCCTTTTATTATAAGGTACTTTAACAATTGTACCTGCCTGATTCTGGATATATTTCAGTTCTGATTTATCGTCAAAAAGTACTGCCCCGGTTATTTTTTCATTAAACCCCGGAAGAAAAATACTTTCATCATCGAGATCCATAATGTGCAAATAGACCGTTTTTCCTTTCTGTGTAGTTACACCCCATTCATGAGGCGCTACAGGACCTTTCCGGGTACCGTAATATGAATCGCCATATTTTTCAAGCCACTTCCCGATCACCTTCAGGGTATCAATAATTTCCTTCTGCATTTTGCCGTTTGGCATAGGACCGTTATTGAGCAGGAAATTAGCACCATAACCTGCTGCTCTCACCATTCTTTGAATAAGCTGACTCGCAGATTTAAAACCTCTGTCTTTTATATTATAACCCCATGAATCATTCATGGTTTCACACATTTCCAGTGGGATGTCCATCACTACTGAGGTCTGGTTGAAACCCATGGTATTTTGACCAGGAAGGTCGCGTTCAAACATCATAAAATCTTCACCCGGGAAGGGCGATTTATGATGATTACTACCGATGAGTGCAGCCGGCTGAAGCTTATGTATCATTGCATATGTTTTATCAAGCTGCCAGTCAGCATCCCACTTATCCCACATTCCATCGAACCATATACCCCCGATATCACCATAGTTCGTAAGAAGCTCAGTAAGCTGGGCATTCATATATTCAATGTATTCATTCCAGTTGCCGCTTTCCGGCCTGCCAGTATAACCCTGTCCGGTGTTTCCCCTCGGAAAATAATCGGGATGATGCCAGTCAAGCTGTGAATGATAAAAGAAAAGTTTGATCCCCTGCTTATCACATTCCTCTTTTAACATTTTGAGCACATCTTTTCCATAAGGTGAACGGTCAATAATATCCCAGTCTGATACTCTCGAATCAAACATTGCAAAACCGTCATGGTGTTTGCTTGTAATAGTGATATATTTCATGCCTGCTGACTTTGCTGTCGCGACCCATTCGGCAGGATTAAAACTGACCGGATTGAAAAAAGTTGCAAGATTTTCGTACTGTTCAATAGGAATTTCTTTCTGATTCATTATCCATTCAGCGATGCCATAATCTCCGCCGCCAGCCAGGGTACTGTAAACACCCCAGTGAATAAACATGCCATATTTGGCATCCTGGAACCATTCGCGGGCTTTCAGGTTTTCAGGAGCAGGAATGTAGTTTTGCTGGGCATTTACCAGAACAGGCAGAATAAACAATAATACAACAGTGATCTTTTTCATGTTTACAGGAATTGGTTAAATTCAGATGTTAAGATACTAAATCCCGGGAATTAACCGAAAAATCGAATCAATTATCTTGGGGTGCAGACTGTGATCTTAACCTGATACCTGAGGATTTTCTGCTGATAACTGGCCGCTTAGCCTGAGCAGTTCTGTCTCAGCAATCTTGCTTCTGAACTGGGAAAGCAGGTACCTTGTTTCAGCATCCATCAGTTTCTGCTGTGTCTGGCGAAGGTCTATATCGTTGATTGCGCCAATTCTGTATTTTTCCATGGCCACTTCCAGATTCCTCATTGCCAGATCCCTGTTATCCGATTCAAATTTCACCAGCTGGAGATTTGTCAGGTAATCATTATAGATTCGCAATAATTCACTTTTCATATCCAGTTCTGCCTGATTGAATTCTGCATGTGCGGATTCTTCCCTGATTTTTGCAGCCTTTATGTTATTACGTGTATTGAAACCATCGAACAGGTTGTACGTAAGACTTACCCCCATCGCAAAACCCAGGTTCCTGTTAAGCATCATAAAACCGACTTCTGATTCTGATTTATTAAAACTATATCCGGTATTAACACTGATTCTCGGATACATCAATGATCTGGAACTTTTGGTATCCAGAGAGGTTATCAGGAGATTACTCCGTGCTCTCATAAGGTCAGGATTCTGTTCCTGAATAAGACCCCAGAGTTCCTCATAAATAAGATCATAATTCAACGGGATTTCGGAAGTGACCTCAAATGATGTCAAAAGGTCACGGCAGAGGAGGCGGTTAAGTTCCGCTTTTGAATTTGCCAGAATTACAATCTGCTGCATATATGCTGCACTGTCTGTATTAAGATCAACGGCCGATTGAAGATAAGATAATTCAGAACCGCTTCCAATATCAATCATAGCCCTGGCAAACCTTTTCCTCTCAGCGGAAAGCTGCACGGCTTCATAGTATACCTCTGCCAGTCTGTCCTGAACGGCGATATCATAATAAGCAAGTATAACCTGTGCAATTGTACTTTCAATCACAGAGCGCAGCTGGGTTGTACTCATCTCTTGCAACTCTCCAAGTTTCTTCTTTTGTATGAACATATTAAAGCCGTCAAAGATCGTCCAGGTGAGCTGTACCCCTGTATTAATAGAGTTTGATACAGCATTATTTCCTTCTCTTTCACGACCATCAAAGTATTTCTGGTAAGTATTATTAACATTCCTTGATCTTGTAGCAGTTGCATCCAGGCTTGGTAAAAAGCCTGCATTGCCCAGGGAGTTATTCAGTTCAGCAATTCTTGACTCATTCTCGGCCAGGGTTATTCCCCAGTTATTCTCAAGAGCAATTGTCATAGCCTCAGATAGAGTCAATGTATCCCCGGAAAATGATATTGTGCGCGAAAAAACTAAACATATGAGTAATAAGACAAAACGTGCTTTCATGATTGTTTTATTTCTGGTATTTTTTTCATCCTGGAAAGATATGTATACAGTGCCGGGATAACAAAAAGAGTCAGGACCAGGGCAAATATTAATCCGCCAATTACTACTATACCCATTGAAATCCGGCTCTTTGCGCCAGCCCCAAGGGCCAGGGCTATTGGCAGAGCGCCAAGTACAGTTGCAAGGCTGGTCATCAGAATAGGTCTGAATCGTTGGGTTGCAGCTTCTGCAACTGCCTGTCTTAATTCAATACCCTTTGCCTTTTTCTGGTTAGCAAATTCAACGATAAGTATGCCGTTTTTGGTTACGATCCCTATAAGCATTATCATTCCGATCTGGCTGAAGATATTTAAAGTTTGTCCGAAGATAAGAAGTGAAATAAGGGCCCCTGCAATTGCCAGAGGAACTGTAAACATTATTATCAGGGGATCACGGTAACTTTCGAACTGGGCTGCAAGCACAAGATAAATCAGGATGATGGCCAGAAGGAATGCAAACAATAATGTATTTGAACTCTCCATGTAATCTCTTGAAACTCCTGTAAGGCTTGTTGAGAATGTATCATCCAGAACCTCGCTGGCAATCCTGTCCATTGCTTCGATACCCTGACCGAGAGTATAACCCTGATTTGTTGATGCTGATACTGTGGCAGCAATATACCGGTTGAACCTGTATAATTGGGGAAGAGTGCTCCTGTAATCTATCTGGACCAAGTTATCCAGCTGTATTAGTTCTCCCTGGCGGTTTCTTACGTAGGCAGTGCTCAGGTCAAGCGGTGCATCACGTGACTGCCTGTTGGCCTGGCCTATGACCTGGTATTGTTTTCCGTCCCTGATAAAGAAACCCATTCGTTGTCCACTGAAATAAAGCTGAAGGGTTTCGGCGATATCCCGTATTGTAACACCCAGTGTGCGGGCTCTTTCCCTGTCAATTAAAATGGTCATTTCAGGTTTATTGAATTTCAGGTTGACATCAACAACCTGAAAAGTGGGATCCGCCTGAACTTTTTCCATGAATACCGGCAAAACTGCTTTGAGTTTGTCCAGGTTAGGTGCCTGAATAACATACTGAACAGGCAATCCTGATCCTCTTCCTCCGCCTATCGTCTGGTCCTGGGTTACAAATGACCGGGCAAATGTTAACGGGCGTACCAATCCGGAAAGATATTGAACAAGCTCCTGCTGCGATCTCTTGCGTTCTTCCGGCTGAGTCAGGGCAAGCCTTATAAACCCGGAATTAGTCGCCGATGAACCAAATCCCGGTGAAGTCAGAGCAGTATAGCTGAACGTTTCAGGCAATGTATCGACTATACTGACAAGCTTTATCATGTACTCATCCATTTTTTCAAAGGAGGTTCCCTCAGGTGCAGTAGCTGATATCCCTATCTGACTTTTATCCTGGATAGGTGCCAGCTCGCCGTGCAATAAAGGCCAGATAATTCCAACGGCTGCAAGGGAAACAGCTATGACTATAAATGCTAACCATCTATGATTAAGGAAGTTTTTAAGGTTACGGTTATAACCGGAAATCAGGTTGTTAAAAAATGGTTCAGTACGGGTATAAAACCTGCTGTGGTGAGAGGTATGTCTTAGCCAGTGCGCACTCATCATTGGGGTGAGGGTCAGGGAAACAAATGCTGATATAATGACAGCCCCTGCCATCACAACACCAAACTCACGGAACAATTTGCCTGTAAGCCCCTGCAGGAAGATTATGGGCAGAAAAACTGCAGCCAGAGTTATGGATGTGGATATGATTGCGAAAAAAATCTCTTTCGAACCTGCGTAACCCGCTTCAATGGGGGACATCCCTTTCTCAATTTTGCTGTAGATATTTTCAAGAACCACGATAGCATCATCCACAACAAGTCCGGTTGCCAGGACTATACTGAGCAGGGTAAGGACATTAATAGTGAAGCCGGCAAGATACATGACAAAGAAGGAACCAATTAGGGAGATAGGGATTGCAAAGACCGGAATAAGGGTTGTTCTCCATTCCCTCAGGAAAAAGAATATGACCATCACTACGAGGGTAAATGCGATCAGTATTGTTTCCTGGACTTCTGAAATAGCTTTTCGTATAGAAATTGTACTGTCAACGCCTGTACTAAGTATCAGGTCTTCAGGCATATCTTTCCTGATCCTTTCCATCCTCCTGTTCAATTCATCAACTATGGCGATGTAATTTGATCCAGGCTGGGGTGTAATGGCGATACCCATTTGCTGAACGGCACCTTTTCCCCTGTTAACGCTTTTTTCATTCTCGGGAGCCAGGACTGCCCTGCCGATATCTCTGAATTTAATAAGTGTTCCCTCAGATTCACTAATAATCAGCTCGTCAAATTCCTCCGGGGAACTGATGCGTCCAAATGTCCGGACAGAAAGTTCAGTGTCGTATCCCTCAATACTTCCTGAAGGTAATTCTACATTTTCACGGTTAAGGGCATCCCTGACATCCATGGGTGTTAAACCATATCCTGCCAGTTTAAGAGGATCTATCAGCAGCTTTATTGAATAACGTTTTTCTCCATAAATCCTGATTTCACTTACTCCAGGGATTGTTTGTAAACGCTCCTTAAAGAAATTGTTGGCAATTTCTGACAATTCGAGAAGATTACGTTTATCGCTCTGTATCATCAATATATAGATGGGATTTGCATCTGCGTCCTGTTTTGATATTCTTGGAGGATCAACATCAGGAGGAAGATTTCGGGAGGCACGGGAAACACGGTCCCGAACATCATTAGCAGCAGCCTCCATGTCGGTCCCAATCTCAAATTCAACACTTATATTACTTGATCCATCCCTTGAGGAGGAACTAAGTGTACGTATGCCTGCAATACCATTTATACTCTCTTCCAGTGGCTCTGTTATTTGACTTTCAATAACTTCTGCATTTGCACCGGGATAAGATGTGCTGACTGACACAACTGGTGGATCAACACTTGGGTATTCACGAACCCCAAGAAAAGTATAGCCAATAACTCCGAATAATACAATAAGAATAGAAACTACCGTTGCCAGGACAGGCCTGTCTATAAAATTTGCTGAAAAATTCATTGTTTTCTCCTCAGGTTTTTATTGTGAAACTGTCTCTCCTGTACTCATCACATTTGTTTGTACCATTAACGGTGTACCATTTGAAATTTGCAGCAGACCGGTTGTGATCAGGCTGTCACCAGATGAAAGTCCTGAAACAATCTGGACATCAGTGGAGGTTCTTATTCCAGTGACGACCGGAACTGAAACGGCTTTGCTATTACGACAAACATAAACCTTTGTCCCTTGTAATTCAGTTATCAGCGCTTCTGACGGTATGGTCAATGCGTCGGGAATACTTTCCAGAATGATGCTGATTCTCGCATACATGCCGGGCATTAACAGTGATCCCGGATTCGGGCTGGTGGCCCTTGCTTTTATGGTTCTTGTCTGCGGATCAATCCCTGACTCAACTGCGTAAACAACACCCTCAAATGATTTATCAACATTCTCTACAGTGTAAGTGAGATGCATACCTTTTTTGACTTTCAGGCTGTATTTTTCAGGAACAGAGAATTCTATTTTTATCGGGTCAACCTGCTGGAGGATTGCAATAAGTGAGTTTGAAGGCATATAACTTCCCGGGCTTACGTAACGCAGACCGATCTTTCCTGACAAAGGTGCCAGTATTTCGGTTTTTTCTATCTGAGCTTCAAGCAGCTGTTTTTCAGCCCTGATTGATTTCAACTGATTCAATGAAATATCATATTCTTCCTGGCTGATAGCTTTCAGTTCAAGAAGCTGCCTGTTCCTGAATTCTTCCTGCTCAGCCAGTTTTT
>JBGPAO010000155.1:0-7914 GCA_041480755.1 Bacteroidia bacterium | reverse complement strand
ATGATCACCTACCAGCAGTGATTTCTCCATTGATGGGGTAGGGATTTTATAATTCTGGAAAAGAAAAATATTTATAATTGTGACAGCGATTACTGCAAATATCAGGGCATCAAGCCATTCGACCCATGTCTTGTTTTTCTGGTCCCGCTTTTTCCAGAAAGTCCAGTTCACCTTTCGTGTTATATACATATCAAAAATTATCCCGAGTCCTAAAAGGAACCACCAATTCCTCAGCAATATAACCCAGAGGATATAAATTACGGAAACTACTCCGAACCTGAAATACTTGTTTTTCCGGAAACCAAGTACCTGTTTGACACCAGTCATAAGATTTTTTTGAGCATTCGATTCCATCGGATTTTTTTAAATGATTTTTTATTCTTGTCAACAGACAACCAGACCAGGATAGCTTTCCCGACAATATGATCCTCTGGCACAAATCCCCAGATCCTTGAGTCGGCTGAATTATGGCGGTTGTCGCCCATCATGAAATAATAATTCATAGAGAATGTATATGTGTCAGATGGCTTGTCATTAATCCGGATAATATTATCCTTAACATCCAGTTTGTTTTTTTCATAAACTTCGATAATTCTTCTGTATATAGGCAGATTCGCAGGAGTCAGATTCACGGTCATCCCTTTTTTAGGTATAACAAGAGGGCCGAAATTATCTTCATTCCAGGAAAATACAGGATCATAAGGGAAGTATGATAAGTAAGAAAGGTTCCTGTTTGTATTTTCAAGTCGCGTTACTTTGGCGACAATTGACATATTCCGCATACCGGAAGCCTGACTTCGGGTCAGGGGAAAAACATAATTTTCTTCATTTGGATCATTAAGCTGATCTGACGCAGTGATATCCAGCCCGGCAAGTTTATTGTCTTCAATTTTTTGTCCGGTTGTCCTGATATAATAATTAAACTGGACGTTGTCAGGATCAGTCAATGGCAGGTTATTTATATATATTGACGTGTGTGTAATTAATAAGGTGTCTCCGGGAATTCCGATACAGCGTTTAACGAAATTTTCCCTTTTATCTACAGGCCGGGCTAAAATATGGTACTGGTCTAAAATGGCATCGCGTCCATATCTTCTTACTAAAGAATAATAGTTTTGATCAGGAAATTCCACAACCACTGTGTCACCTTCAGGAAAATTGAACACCACCACATCATTGTTTTTTACATGGGTAAGCCCTGCAAGTCTTTTGTAGGGCCATTGAACCTTTTCGCTATATGATTTCTTATATGAAAAAGGCATTGTGTTGTGTGCAAAAGGAAAAGCCACAGGTGTGTTAGGAAGTTTAGGACCATAACTAATTTTACTGACAAACAGGTAATCGCCCACCATCAGAGTTCGCTCCATTGAAGGGGTTGGTATTGTATATGCTTCAATAATAAATGTCCTGATGAAAACTACGAGAATTATAGCAGAAATAATTGCAAAGGACCAATCGATGATTTCCTGTAGCAGACTGAATCTTGATAATAATTTTCCGGGATATTTCCAGTTGATCAGTTTTGTGATAAATATGTCCAGCAGTATTATATTGCCTGAAAGCAGCCAGTAAAAGCGCAGCCAGATTGCAAAAAGGCTTAACAATGTTGCTGAAACAACAAACGAAATAATATTTGAAGATTTAATCTTCACCTTTTATTAAAATTATCTATCTATGTAGTTCCGGGTTCCGGGTTCAAAGTTCCGGGTTCCGGGTTCAAAGTTCCAGGTTCCGGGTTCAAAGTTCCAGGTTCCGGGTTCAAAGTTCCGGGTTCCGGGTTCAAAGTTCCGGGTTCAAGGTTCAAAGTTCCGGGTTCAAGGTTCAAAATCAGTTTTTTATCAGACTTCAATGTTTATTAACCTGTAACCTGCAACTTGTAACTTGTACCCTGTACCCTGTACCCTGTACCCTGTCTGTACCTCTTTTCATTTAAATCCCAGTACATCCGTCATAGTAAAGAATCCTCTCTTATTCACAATAAATTCTGCAGCAAGCATGACCCCTTTGACAAATCCTTTCCTGTTTTTCGCCGAATGTCTTATGGAGATGGTATCAACGTCAGACTCGTAAATTACTTCATGGATCCCAACGATATCATCTGCCCTGATTGCCTTTACGGCAAGTGTCTGGTCATCAGGAGTTTCTGTAAGTTTCCAGTTCTTCAGGCGTTTTATTTCACCGATAACTTCCTGTGCGAGGGAAATTGCTGTTCCGCTTGGTGCGTCTAGTTTTTTTGTATGGTGTATTTCTTCAATCCTGGGTTTATACTGGTCATAAGGATTGATAAGTTGTGCAAGATGTCGGTTGATATAAAAAAGAACA
This sequence comes from Bacteroidia bacterium, assembly GCA_041480755.1. Taxonomy (GTDB): domain Bacteria; phylum Bacteroidota; class Bacteroidia; order Bacteroidales; family SM23-62; genus LJUQ01. The sequence continues at coordinate 5,592 of JBGPAO010000155.1, read as the reverse complement.
TTCACACCGATACTGAAGTTGGACGAGTACAGGAGAGCATGGTTCTCCCGCAGGCATCTTTCTTTTATCTCCGGCATCCTGTCAAGCCAGCCCGTCGTTCCTGAGACGACCGGGGTATCAGAATCAAAACAAACCGAAATGTTTTGCCAGGCAGATACGGGTGTTGTGAATTCAATTGCCACATCATGGCCGGCCAGATTCTGAGCCGTGAGATCTGCCTGGTTATTCAGATCGATAATCAGGCCAATTGAATGTCCCATCCGGATCGCAGCTTCCTCGATCATTTTTCCCATTCTTCCGTAACCGATTATCGCAATTTTCATAAGACAGTTTTTGATCAGGTTTTTCGGAATGATTTACAAAAATAGGTCTTTTTGGATTTCAGGAGGCATGCAGCAGTAAAGTAATTAATAAAAAACCGCAAAGAAGCTTTTTTATTGTGGGCTTGCTTTGCGGTTTTTATGGTTTAATTCAAAACGATGTTTAATTCGGGTTTTGAATTTATGATTTAACCGCCTTGATTACGGCTTCAAATGCTTCGGGATTATGAAGAGCAAGGTCGGCAAGGACTTTCCTGTTGAGGATAATGTTTTTCTCCTTTAGTTTACCTATCAGTTCCGAATACGACATGTCATATTCACGGGTAGCGGCATTGATCCTTTGAATCCAGAGTGATCTGAAATTTCCTTTTTTCTTTCTTCTGTCGCGGTACGCATACGTGAGGCCCTTTTCATAGATATTTTTGGCAACGGTATAAACGTTCTTATCTGACCCCCAGTAGCCTTTTGTGTTATCCAGTATTTTTTTCCTTCGTTTCCTGGATGCAACTGCATTTACTGATCTTGGCATTTTTTTAATGTTTACGAATGCAAGCGATCCCTTTTATAAACCAACCGGGAATGGGATACTTAGGTGCTATGACATTCTGGTTTAACTTATTTTAATGGATTAATTTTATTTCATTCCGAGAAGCAGCTTGATGTTTTTTTCATCGGTTTTGTCAACCGTTGTAAAATAGCCAAGGTTTCTTTTCCTTTTTGTTTCTTTCTTGGTAAGGATATGGCTTTTATAAGCATGTTTCCTTTTTATTTTTCCGGTTCCTGTCAGCGCGAATCTTTTCTTCGCACCGGGATTCACCTTCATCTTAGGCATCGTTCGAGTCTTTATTTATTAATACTATTTTTTTCCCTTCATCGATTTCGGGTTCACTAACATTGTCATCCTTTTCCCTTCAAGTTTGGGAAGCTGTTCGACTTTCCCATACTCTTCAAGGTCCTGAGCAAGCCTTAATAGCAGGATCTCTCCCTGTTCAGAATAAACAATAGAGCGTCCCTTGAAAAATACATAAGGTTTAACTTTTGCACCCTCTTCAAGGAACCTGATAGCGTGTTTCAGCTTAAAATTGTAGTCATGTTCGTCGGTATTTGGCCCGAAACGAATTTCCTTCACAACTACCTTGGCTGTCCTGGCTTTGATCTCTTTCTGCTTCTTTCTTTGCTGATAAAGGAACTTTTGATAGTCTATGATCTTACAAACCGGGGGATCTGCATTTGGTGATATCTCCACCAGGTCAAGTTCGAGGTTATCAGCCATTTCAAGAGCTCTCTTTATCGGGACAATCCCCGGGCTGTCGATATTATCACCAACCAACCTTACATTAGGGTTCCTGATATCAGAGTTTATTCTATATCTGGGCGATTGTTCTTTAAAATATCTCCCAGACCTGGGTTGCTGTCCTGTTATAATTAAGTCCTCCCTATTTTAGTTAAACAAATTATTTATGGTTGAGTTCCTGCTCTTCACTTTTTTTCAGGAACTCCGCAAATTGTTTCATATCCATTGACCCTTTATCACCCTCTCCCTGCTTTCTCACGGAAACCGTGTTTCCTGTCATTTCTTTCTCCCCCACAATCAGAAGATAAGGTATCTTCTTTAACTCATTGTCTCTTATCTTTTTACCCAGTTTCTCACTCCTCTGGTCAATTAGAGTGCGAATATCGTAATTATTTAGAAAATTCAAAACTTTTTCTGCGTATTCATTGAATTTTTCACTTACAGGGATAATTACCGCCTGGTCGGGTGCGAGCCATAACGGGAATTTACCGCCGGTTTGTTCGATGAGTATTGCAACGAACCGTTCCATTGAACCGAACGGTGCCCGGTGAATCATGACGGGGCGGTGTCTCATGTTGTCGGCTCCGATATACTCAAGTTCGAACCGTTCCGGGAGATTATAGTCGACCTGTATAGTCCCGAGCTGCCATTTCCTTCCGATGACATCTTTCACAAGGAAATCGAGTTTTGGGCCATAGAAGGCGGCTTCGCCAACAGCAGTGATAGTATTTTTAAGTCCTTTTTCCTTTGTCGCTTCAATTATGGCCTGTTCAGCCTTTTCCCAGTTTTCATCGCTGCCTATATATTTATCCCTGTTTTTGGGATCACGCAATGAGATCTGTGCTGTATAATCATTAAAATCCAGTGCCTTAAATATCAGCAGTATAATATCAATAACTTTGATAAATTCTTCCTTAAGCTGGTCCGGTCTGCAGAATATATGCGCGTCATCCTGAGTGAAACCCCGTACGCGTGTCAATCCGTGAAGTTCACCGCTTTGTTCATACCGGTACACGGTTCCGAATTCAGCATAACGGACAGGCAGATCCTTGTATGATCTTGGTTTAAACTTGTACATTTCGCAGTGGTGAGGGCAGTTCATGGGTTTAAGCATGAATTCCTCTCCCTCGATCGGTGTAGCAATGGGTCTGAAAGACTCTTTGCCATATTTTTCCCAGTGTCCGGAAGTTATATAGAGTTCTTTCTGTCCTATATGTGGAGAAATTACCGGTTCATAACCGTGCTTGACCTGCACCTTTCTCAGAAATCCTTCCAGCTTTTCACGCAGGAAAGCTCCTTTTGGAAGCCAGAGTGGAAGTCCTGCGCCTACTTTCTGAGAAAAAGTGAACAATTCAAGTTCTTTACCGATCCTTCTGTGGTCTCTTTCCTTAGCTTTTTCAAGCATATCAAGGTAAGTATCGAGCATCTCCTGTTTCGGGAAGGTGATCCCGTATACCCTTGTGAGTTGTTTTCTCTTGACATCACCTCTCCAGTATGCCCCCGCAATGCTGAGGATCTTTACAGCTTTGATTTTGCCGGTATCGCTCAGGTGCGGTCCACGGCAGAGATCAGTGAATGCTCCATGATGATACAAACTGATAGAACCGTCTTCCAGTTCATTAATCAGTTCAATTTTATATTCATCTCCCTTTTCAGTAAAATAGGTCAGGGCTTCCTTTTTGGACACATCTTTTCTCTCATATCCATTCTTCTGACCTGCAAGTTCTTTCATCCTGGCCTCAATCTTCGGGAAATCGGCATCTGTAATTACCTTACCATCAGGAAGTTCTACATCATAGTAGAACCCTTGTTCTATCGGAGGTCCGATCCCGAATTTTATTCCAGGGTAAAAGAACTCGAGGGTTTCGGCCATAAGATGGGCCGATGAGTGCCAGAAAGCATATTTGCCTTCATTGTCTTCCCATTTATGCAGTTTGATAGTCGCGTCAGTGTTTATCGGCCTGTTGAGATCCCAGAGTTCGCCATTGATTGATACCGACAGCACTTCGCGTGCAAGTGATGAACTAATGCTTTCGGCGATCTGAAGTCCTGTTGTACCCTGCTCGAATTTCTTAACAGAATTATCAGGAAATGTGATATCAATTTTTGCCATGTGCTATTTTCTGAAAAAACATGCAAAGATAAGGAAATTAAAAATGACTAAAATTTAAAATGACTAAAATTAAAAAAAGCAAGGAGCATGGGGCATGGAGCATGGAGAAGAAGAAATGTCTCAAATGCCTCAATTTCCATAAATAGCTCAAATTTTGGACAATTATTTTAAATGAGTTGAAAATCAATAAGATAAATGAGGAGAAAAGTCACAAATAGTGGTCAAATTTAGCCTTAAAAAGAGGATTTGGCATGGTATTTGGATTTTAGATAGCAGGAAACCATAAATTCCAAAGCCATGAAAAAGATTATTTACATAATATTAGCAGGTGCCCTGGTCATGATGAGTTGTGGCAGGCAGCCTTATGCTGACTTCTTCACTTCCAGGACGGAATGTGAAGTTGGTGACATTGTTTACTTTACCAATAATTCGATGGATGCCGAGTACTTTGAATGGGATTTCGGTGACGGATACATTTCAAATGAATTCAATCCCGAACACTTGTACAGGCAGGATGGATTTTACACAGTATCTCTTACAGCATTTGCCGGAGGCAATGCTTTTGACAAGGCCTTTATGACGATCCATGTTTTATTCCCGACAACACTGGACATCGAAGTCGTTGAGTACTATGATGAATATGTTGTTGCTGATGCAAGTGTAATCTTATACGGTTCACTTGACGACTGGTGGGATGAATACAATCCCCTGGTTGAAGGTTTTACCAATCAGGATGGTTTTGTCACATTCAGTCAGCTTGAACCCCAGAGGTATTATGTAGATGTCTGGGAAGAAAACCACAACAACTGGATTCTTGCCGAAGAGGATTACAAGTTCATTGAGACGGATGTCTTAATACCGAACGAGACAAATTATTTCCTCGCGTGGGTTGATTGGGTAGAGCCTGCATTAAAGAGTGCAGGTCGGCCTGAAAAAGCTCTCAGGATACTGAAGCTGGAGAAAGTTGACAAGCGGACATTTGAAGAAAAGGCAGCTGCATCGAAGCAGAAGATTGAGGAAATGAAGAAAATGGTTGAGGAAGGGGTCATTAAGTAAGTTTTAGATTTCATAGATAAACTTTAAGGTTAGTTTTTCATAGGTTTAGGTTTAGTGGTTGGTAGGTTGTAAGAAGAGACCTCCAAGGTTTTAAAGACCTTGGAGGTCTTGTTTTTATCTTAGTTATCAGTTAGTTAGTATGATTAATTTTTGTATAAAATTGGTTTTTTAGCTATCACAACCTCCAAGGTCTTTAAAACCTTGGAGGTACTTTTCAACAATCGTACGATAATTAATCAAAACTGGCATTAAGTATTAGACCCCTTAAACTTCAAAACTATGGCTAATAATATAATCTTTATGAAACCAGAAAAGTTCTATCACATCTATAACAGGGCCTGTGGTTTTGAGAAACTTTTTCTTTCTGATTCAAATTTCAGATTCTTTCTGGATAGCTTTACTGAAAATCTAAAAGGATATGTATCATTATATGCATATTGTTTAATGCCTAATCACTTTCATTTTTTAGTTAAAACAAAGAACCTTTGCGAGACTGAAGACCAAGGGAAAATATACTCCAGAAGATTCAGCAATTATTTTAATTCCTATGCAAAGTCCTTTAATAAATTTAACAAGCGAAAAGGAAGTTTGTTCAGTCAGAATTTTAAAAAGAAGGAAATAGACACGATGGAATACTTGAGAAGCGTCACTCTTTATATCCATCAGAATCCGGTTAAGCACGGCTATGTGAATAAAATTGATGAATGGAAATATTCATCATATAAGGAAATTATCTCAGGTAAATCAATTTATTGTCAGGGAAATTCCGAAATGATCGGGTGGTTCAGGAGTTTGGATATATTAAAATT
>JBGPAO010000154.1:0-7972 GCA_041480755.1 Bacteroidia bacterium | reverse complement strand
GGGATAATTTCAGGAAGATCGTACAACGTGCAGAAAAAAATCCATTCCGGGCCGGAGTAACATTTATCTGGTGTTCCAATAACCTTGTGGCAAACCTGATTACCCAGATACTGATGTATGAGAAAATGACCGGTGACATGCAGTATCATGACCTTATGCTGGCCCACCGCGACTGGTTGTTTGGCAGGAATCCATGGGGAACATCAATGTTCACCGGTATCCCTGCAGGCGGTGAATATCCTGAAGATGTCCATACAAGTGTCTGGTACCTTACACATAAGATGGTCCCCGGAGGGTTAGTTGACGGGCCGGTTCTCAGTACAATATACAGGAACCTGATAGGGCTTACATTGAATTCGCCGGATGAATTTGCCCCGTTCCAGACCGGTTATGTGGTGTACCATGATGATATAGGGGATTATTCGACCAATGAGCCGACGATGGATGGAACGGCGGACGCGATCTATATGATGGCGTTGCTTCTCAAAAAAAATGACTAAAATTTGAAATTTAAAATGACTAAAATTAAGGAGAAATGTCTCAAATGCATTAATTGCTTCAATATATAGATTAATTTTTTGTTTTAAATCAGAGTTTAAAGTAGTGTTTCTTTAACCAGAATTTATACAGGGGATCAAGAAAAAAGATTTTATCTCCTGATAAATCAATGATCTCTTTGTTTATCAGCATCCTCTTAATTTTCACCACATTAGCTGAAGTTCCAAGCTGGTAGTCCCGGATGGTTTCCTGAGAACTCAACTGCTCAACACCGTTTATCAGGGCTTTGAGAAAATTTACCTGAGTGTTACTTAATCCATCCGTCAGATTTTGAAAAAGCATGCTCATCTGTAAAACAAGATCCTGAAAAGCTTCATTTATTATTTCTGTGTTACATGCAGTTTTGGTCCTCAGCCATGATTGTTGTGCCAGCTGCTGCACATAGTAAGGATGACAATCTGCAAGTTCAGGAATTAAGCCCGCTTCATTTTGTCCTATTTTCTTACCGGTTTCATGAAAACGTTTCTTAATGAAAAGAATCCAGTCATCCATGGATATCTTTTCAAGAAAAAGAACATCTCCGAATTTATAAAAAGGCATTGAAGGAGATGTAAAAACATCAATCATCATATGTCGCTTGCTTCCATACAGACAATAGGAAACATTTTTATGTTTCTGCCAGTGGGATCTCATTTTTTTCTGAATTTCAACGGGATTTTCAAACTCTGAGATATTTTGAAATTCATCGATGCAGATAACAAATTCGAGATTATTCCCGGCACCGATTCTTTCAGCCAGGTTTAAAATATCATCCGGTTGTTTTTTAACCTCTTTCCAGTCTAATCCCAGTCTGAATTCCGTGTCAGGTCCCGGACTGAGTGTAAGGGTAGGAATAAACCTGCCGAGAAATTTTCGGGCATTTTCAAATACAATCTGGATTTTTCTGGCTGATGCCTTCAGAACCTGGGTGGCAAGATGCTGGTAAAACTGTTCCTCAGTTCTCACATTATTGAGGTCAATAAAACAGAACCTCAGGTTTTTGTTTTTCTTTAAAGCGGTTTCTGCCGCTTTTCCGACCAGGGAGGACTTGCCCCATCTCCTTGGAGATATCAGCACCGTGTTGACAGAAGAAGTAAAATTTGATACCAGCCTTTCTATTTCTTTTTTTCTGTCAGTAAAATTCTTGTCTGAGGCTATCTTCCCGAAAACAAATGGTGTCTTCATATGATTTTTAATCAAATATATAAATATTCAATCAACTTACCAAATAGTATGTAACAATAAGGTAAGTTGCTAAAACATCATGCAACCAAAATATATCTCTCAATAGTCTATATTATAAATAAATTATAAATATTACATTTGAAAGTTCCAATTGAGACCTGACGTGAGAGCAATTAGTATTTTCGGACTGCTTGGCATTTTATTCTGCCAGTCGTTACATGCCCAGAGCTTCACAGACAGCAACCTGCCTATAGTTGTGATTTATACTGATGGCGGGGTTGAAATCCCTAATGATCCGAGGGTGCTGGGAACTATGAAAATAATTTACCGTGGCCCGGGGGAAAGAAATTTCCTGGCTGATCTTGCCAACCCGGATTATCTCAATTATAATGGCAGAATTGAGATTGAGCAAAGGGGATCTTCTTCAACGGTGTCGCCGAAAAAACAGTATGGATTTTCAACACTGTTATCAAATAACATCTCCAAAAATAATGCAAGTTTACTCGGTATGCCTTCTGAAAATGACTGGATCCTGAACGGGATGACGTTTGATTCAGCAAGGATACGGGATTTTCTTTGTTATAACCTTGCAAGGCAGTTTGGCAATTATGCATCCAGAACTGCATATTGCGAGGTAGTGATAAACAATAATTACCAGGGCCTTTATGTACTTCAGGAGAAAATTAAAGCAGATAATGACAGGGTAGACGTTATTAAAATTGGTCTCGCTGACAATTATCTTCCAGCTGTATCAGGAGGATTTATAACGAAAGCCGATAAGGTCGGTCTGGATGAGCCTATTGCATTTACTCTGTACACCTGGTATGGTGCTCCCGTATCGTATCTTCATGATTGGCCGAAACCGGAAAATGCGACGATCTGGCAAACTAATTATATTAAAGGCCAGTTTGAAAGATTTGAAACAGAAGCCACGAATAACAATGCTTCGGTCGCTAATGGCTATCCTTCAATAATTGATGTCCCGTCATTCATTGATTTCATAATTCTGGCCGAACTCGGGTCAAATCCTGATGCAGGCACTTACAGCACATATTTCCATAAGGACAGGAACGGGAAACTGAGAGCGGGTCCGATCTGGGATTATGATCTTTCTTTTGGCAATGATTTATTTTTCTGGGGTTATGACAGAAGTCATCCTACAGGATGGATCATGCAGGATGGCGGGAATGATGGATCCACTTTCTGGCAGAACCTTTTCTTTAACAGCGAATTCCATTGTTATCTCTCGAAAAGATGGAATGAACTTATTCAGCCCGGACAGCCATTGAATTATTTAACTCTTGAATCATTTATTGACCAGACTGTCTCAACCATAAGTGAAGCGGTGGCAAGAGATTATACAAGATGGAATATAAGTAAGTACCATCAGCTGCTTATTGATGACATTAAAGTATTTCTCATGGCACGGATCGCATGGATATCGACCAATATTGGTTCATTTTCAGCCTGCGAAAATGTTTTTATTCCTCCTCTGGTGATAAACAGGATCATGTACAATCCGCAGGTCAGTACGGGATTTCCCGACAATGAGGAGCTTGAATTCATTGAAATAGCAAACAACGGGGATCAGACAGTCGACCTGACCGGGTTATATTTCAGGGGAACCGGATTTGTATACCAGTTCCGCGCCAATTCAACCCTTGAGCCCTATTCATCATTATTTCTCGCCAGTAATATAACAGCCTTTCAGACTACATACGGATTTACACCTTTCGGCCAGTTTACCCGGCACCTGTCTAACGATAACCAGCAGATCACCCTGGCAGATGGTTTCGGGAATATAATTGACATTGTTCACTATTATGATGATCCTCCCTGGCCTGATGCGGACAGCACCGGTTATCATCTGAAATTAACCGATATTAATCTTGATAACAATATCGCGGGAAACTGGACGACAAGCAAGGAGGCAATAACCTCGGACGATTATTTTTATGATATCAGAGTTCTGAAAATATATCCAAATCCGACCTCAGATATTTTGAGAATTGAAGCAGATGCTGAAATAAAATCATTCAGCATTTTTGATATCCAGGGGCGCTTACTGGAAACAGTTAATGTCAACTCTGAAAGTGTAGAATTAAACATGAGCCGGTTCGTGAAAGGCACTTATATGCTAAGTGTTATCACAACAGGTAAGATTTATACCAGGCTTGTGATCAAGGATTAACTGAGCCGGATATCTGCAGGTTTTTATTCCGTTCTCAGCGTCTCTGCTGGATTTTTATTTGCAGCTTTAATTGATTCAAAACTCACCGTTAACAAAGCAATCAGCAACAGCACCAGGATTGGAATAATAAATAATTCCGCAGAGATGTCAGTTTTATGGGCATAATTCTCCAGCCATTTTCTGATCCCGAAATAAGTTAAAGGGATTGCTATTACAGCAGCAATGACAATGAGTACAGTGAAATAGCGATAAAGCAGCCGTAAAATCTCGTTAACGTTTGCGCCAAAAACTTTCCTGATCCCTATTTCTTTGGTTCTCTGGATAGTTGTAAATGAAGAAAGTCCGTAGAGTCCAAGACAGGCTACAACGATGGCAAGGATTGAAAAAGCACCGAATATTTTACCAAAATTCAGATCAGCCTGGTAAAGGGAGTTAAAATGCTCATCCATAAAAAAATAATCGAAAGGATTACCCGGAAACATTTCATCATATTTTTCCCTTAGAGAATTAATGGTACTCTGGATATTATCCGTTTCAATTTTACATGAAAAGAATGATGTTACCAGTGGAGCAGAGTAAAATATTATCGGGATATCAGCACTTTTGAGGGTATTCCAGCTGAAGTTCTTCATCACCCCGAGAATCCTGTTTGTATCACCACCGATAACCAGTCTTTCTGAAAGTGCTTCATCCGGAGTCCCCAATCCATACGTTTCTGTTGCAATTTCATTTATCAGCACATAATCCAGGTCCGTACTGAATTCTTCCGACCATGACCTGCCTGAAAGCATTTCAATTCCGTATGTTTTTAAAAAATCATAATCGACCCATGTAATATTCCCTCCTGCGGGTGAACCGGTTTCGTCCCCTTCCCTGATAACACTTGTCATCCAGCTGAATCCGGTACCCGGAACACGGGCCGAACTCGAAATACTTTTTATACCAGGATTTGCCAGTATCTCATTTTTAAAATTCCGCCACAGGTCACCATAATCTTTGTTGCTGTCCAGGACCTTGGGGCCTTTTATAACTAATACCTGGTCCATGACCATTCCCGGGTCGCGGTTTCTCATAAAAGCAACCTGTTTATAAACTGTAAATGTGCCGATAAGCAATGCCAGGGATATGAGATACTGAAATACAACAAGAATTTTTCTCAAGGTTATCCCGGATTCTGATCTATCGGATATGCCTTTTATGACTTCAACTGTTTTAAATGAGGATAAAATGAATGCAGGATAAGTTCCTGATAAAAGGGCGCCTGCCAGAAATATTGCAAGAAGTATAATCCAGAAAAAGATATCTTTCGTTTGCCCTATAAATAGGTCTTTTCCAATGTAGCTGCTGAGAACAGGAAGCATCAATTGAGTAATAATCAGTGATAAAATAAGGGCAATTATATTGATGCACAGAGCCTCAAACAAAAACTGGCCTATCAGCCGGATCCTTGATGCCCCGATAGATTTCCTGATACCTACCTCACGGGACCTCTCAAAAGATCTTGCAGTTGAAAGAGTAATATAATTTATCCATGCAATCACAAGAATAAATAAAGCAATAAGACCAAAGAAATATACTTTCCCCGATTTGTTCTGTGCAAGAAATTCGTCCTCAAAATCTGAATTCAGATGAATATCCAGGAGGGGCTGCAGACTAAGCTCTTCCCGGGTGTTTTCCCGGGCCAGGGCTTCACCCTGGTATTTTGTGATAAGTTCATTTAATTTTTGATCAAGCGCATCATGATTGGCATTTTCATCGACCAGTATATATGTCCTGAAATTATACCAGTCCCAGCCTGTGGAATTCTGATACTGAGGGCCGTTCAGAAGATCCCTGATCGGTAGCAGAAAATCAAATGAAAAATGGGAATTATCAGGAATATCTTTAAGGATTCCCGTTATCCGGTAAGAACCTGAAGTCCATCCCCCGTCCATGTTCACTGTTTTGCCAACCAGGTTTGAATCCTGTCCGAAATATTTCATGGCCATTCTTTCTGAGATAAGAATGGTATTCGGTTCAGAAAGGGCAGTATTAGGATCCCCGGAAACAAGAGGATAATCAAAAATCTTAAAGAATGTCGAGTCAGTATAATACATTTTTTCTTCATAGAATTTCAGAACCTCTCCATTCTTATCAGTACAGGAAATCACTGCGCCAAAATACTGCGGATGCAGTCTCACATAATTGGTTATTTCCGGAATTTCCTCTTTCAATGATGGTCCAAGGGCAAATGAAGTAAATGATCCATAGAATTGTACAGCATCATTTGTATACCGTTTCGTTTTGCACATGTAAATATTATCTGCCTTCTTATTGAAAGTGTCATAACTTAATTCGAAAGTCACATAATACATCAGTAACAAACAGGCAGCCATACCTATGGCTAATCCCAGGACATTGATAACTGAAAATCCTGTTCTCCTGTACAGGAACCTTGCCAGAGAATAGAAATAATTTTTGATCATAGAGTAATCGGATTTTCTGAGAATTTAATATATAACTGATCCCGGATCATCTGCCAAGCCTATAATAATTTGCCCAAACTCCTGGATCATCTGCCTAAGCCCATGATCATTTACCCAAACTCCTGAATTATCTTCTTAAGCCCATGATCATTTATCCAAACTCTTGGATTATCTTCTTAAGCCCATGATCATTTATCCAAACTCCTGGATTATTTGCTTAAGCATATGATCATTAAACTGAATCCTTATCATTGAAACATTATTTACAAAGTTTAATGATATTCCTGATATATTAGACGCCTTGTCAGGCAAAAATGTTACGAAGAATCACAAAGCCCGGCAACCTGTCGGCTGTCGGGCTTTATGGAGATAAGGGGAGTCGAACCCCCGACCCCCACAGTGCGATTGTGGTGCTCTAGCCAACTGAGCTATATCCCCCTGATATGCGAAGTTATATTAAATTCTGTCGTGCAGAGCTGTACTGAAAGTTTCTCACGTCCATTCTGATGTATTGAGCAGGATATTTTAGTATTAATACATCTGAGCTATATCCCACACAAATGCCCTGATCCCGACTTCCTTGTTGATTTCATCGATCTTGCGGACATTCTCAAGAAGATCTTTCACTTTCTCATCCGGAATAATTGTGAATGCAGCGGAGTTCATTTCCGGCCAGGTATGGGTTCCCATACGGGGTTCGCCTGTTTCGGATCCTCTTCCCTTGACATTTTCCCACCAGGTATATCCCCTTATACCGGATGAATCAAAAACACTTTCGACCTTTTCGGTACTGGCCTGATTGAATATTATAAAAACGGCTTTCATTTATGTTTTATATTTTAGTTTATTTTGAGTTGCTAGTAAACCTCCAAGGTCTTTAAAACCTTGGAGGTAGTCCCTGCGATTTTATTTAAATTTTTAAAAATATCATTTTTTAAATAATTGACAGTTAGGAGATTAGCACAACCTTGGAGGTCTTAAAGACCTTGGAGGTCTATCTCAGCTATTTCTTCTTCCTCTTTCCTATAAACGCCATATATACAACCGGTACAATTACCAGTGTCAGCAAAGTGGAGAAAAGAAGTCCACCGATAACAGTTATACCCATGGGTTTCCAGATCTCGGCTCCTTCTCCTACACTTAATGCAAGCGGTAACATACCGAGTATTGTCGTCAATGCTGTCATCAGCACCGGCCGCAAACGGGATCTCCCGGAGAGGGCAATGGCCTCAACCATTTCATATCCCCTGTCGCGCATAAGATTGATATAATCCACCAGAACGATACCGTTCTTAACCACGATGCCGATCAGCAGAACGGCGCCCAGTGCTGCAATCACGCTCAGGGTGGTATTTGTTATGAATAATGCCCAGATGACCCCCGTAAAGGAAAATGGAACGGAGAACATTATAACGAGCGGAATCATAAAGGATTCAAACTGGGACGCCATAACCAGATAGACAAGCAAAAGGCTTAATAAAAGAAGCATACCCAGGTCCATGAAGGAGTCCTGCTGATCTTCGTATGCACCGCCTACCACCACCATCAGGTCAGATGGAACGTCAAGCTTGTTTATTTCTGTACTGATTGAATT
>JBGPAO010000153.1:0-8009 GCA_041480755.1 Bacteroidia bacterium | reverse complement strand
TTTGACAATTATTCAGAATCACAAATAGTAGAAACGGTTAATCATACCCTGGAAAATCTCGGATTATTCGAGATCAAAGATATCCAGGTTGGAAGTCCCCTGAATAAAAAGATCAGCGGAGGACAGAGGAAAAGATTGAATATAGCTCTTGAACTTATAAGGGAACCTGCCGTGTTATTCCTCGATGAACCAACATCCGGATTGTCATCGAGAGATTCAGAAAACATACTTGACCTGCTAAAGGAATTATCACTTAAGGGTAAACTGGTGTTTGTAGTGATACATCAGCCCTCTTCTGAAATATTTAAGATGTTCGACCGGATGATTATCCTGGATACCGGCGGCTGGCTTATCTACAACGGAACACCAGTTGACTCTATAATGTATTTTAAAGAAAGGATGCATCATGCAAACTGGAACGAGAGTGAATGTCACTCCTGCGGTAACGTAAATCCTGAACAGGTCTTTAATATAGTTGAGTCAAGTGTTCTGGATGAATATGGAAAAATGACCAAAACAAGGAAAATCTCCCCTGTAGAATGGCATGACCATTATTTAAATTTCAAAGAAGAAGAAAATACAATAATTACTGAAACACCTCTTGTTCCGGCTATTAACTTCAAAATCCCAAACCGTTTTAAACAATTCCTTATCTTCCTGAAGCGTGATTTTCTTTCAAAACTGTCAAATACACAGTATCTTATCATTAATTTTCTTGAAGCGCCGGTACTGGCTTTCCTTTTATCATATATCATAAAATATTACAGCGTTAATGTGACCAACCTGTATGGTTACACTCTTGAAGGCAACTCCAATCTGCCAGTATATATTTTCATGTCTGTAATTGTTGCGATCTTCATGGGTTTAACAGTCAGTGCTGAAGAAATAATCAAGGACAGGAAAATAAAAAAACGTGAAGAATTCCTTAATTTAAGCTGGGCAAGCTACCTGATGTCAAAGGTTGCTCTCCTTTTTGCTCTGTCCGCCATACAGGCCGTTGCATTTGTAGTTGTCGGGAATTCTATCCTGGAGATAAAAGAAATGTACTGGCAATACTGGCTGGTGCTTTTCAGTGCATGGGCCTCCTCAAACCTTATGGGGCTGGTAATATCCGACAGTTTTAAGACTGTGGTAACTATTTATATGTGGATACCATTTCTGGTAATACCGCAAATCATGCTGAGCGGAATTATAGTAAAATTTGAAAAATTGAATCCTGATATCTCCTCTCCCACCGGTATTCCATGGTACGGAGAAATTATGACAGCAAGGTGGGCTTATGAAGGACTTGCGGTGTATCAATTTAAGAATAACAAATTCCAGAAACAGTTTTATTTGTTTGATAAAGCCATGAGTGTTGCTGATTTCAAGAAAAATTACTGGTCAATGAACCTGATGAATAAGCTTGATTTTATAGAAAGGAACATGGCAAAAGAAGACCAGAGACAAGTAGTTGAAAAAGATCTGAGAGTCCTAAAAAACGAAATTAATAAAGAGCTTCGGAATAATGAAAATTTTAAGTTTAACTATCTTGACAAGCTAAATCCTGAATCTGTTTCTCTAACTGCAATAGAAGAAGCACGGGATTATCTTAACCGGATAAGACAGTATAATATTTTGTTATATAATAAATACAGTGACGAAAAGGATAAACTGATAAGTGCATTACAGAAGGATAAAAAAGGGCGGGAGGATTATTTCAGGATAGAACGGCAATATGACAATGAAGCTCTGACTGAATTCGTGACAAACTCAAACTCATGGGAGAAAATCATTGAATATAAGGATCAGCTCTTTCAGAAATTAAATCCGATTTACATTGATCCCCAGAACAAATTTATCAAAGCTCATTTCTACGCTCCCCGTAAACAATTATTCGGAAATTATTTCAGTACCTTCTGGGTTAATATAATAGTCCTGTGGGGCATTACAGTGGTCCTTTATATTATTCTGTATTTCAGGCTGGTCAAGAAATTACTTGACCTTGCTGAACACATAAGTGACCGGATCAAATTAAGGAAGGGCGAATAATAAATCATTGAAAACACAAAGAGCTGCATTACTGCAGCTCTTTTGTAAGTTTGGAAATATGAAATAATCGAAGATTGGGTAGTCTTAACCTGTTGTTATTCAACAATTTCAATCATCTTAAAGGGAACGCGGATTATTGATTCGTAATCCTCGCCTGCTTCCAGCATATCTTCATCGTCCTCTTCATAATACCAGTTTATGACAACTTCATGCTTGGATTTGTGGATCGTTTCCAGCTTTTTGAATACATCCAGGATGCATTTCGATGAACTGGTATTAAAATACTCGAGTTGAACGTTTACAGTTGTTTTTTCCAACGGGCTTTTTGCATATTCCTCAAGCCAGTCAACTAACGGTTTATAAAATTCAATGGAATTCTCAGGAATTGATCTTCCCTTAATTTCTATGATTCCACTCCTACCATCAAATTTAACAGTTGGAGTTTTGGGTGTTCCTTCGATTGAAATTGGTTCCATACTATCTTCGATTAAATTTAAAATTAAATATTAATTCAGGTTATTAACACATCCAGATTAAAAAAGTAAAAATCATCTGCATAATGCTGAAATGTATATTCAAGCTTATTCCCTGTCTTCCTGGCAATATCTACAAGTCCGAGGCCTCCTCCTCCCTTGGCAGATAATTTCTGATGATTCAGGATAAACTTGTACATATCTTTCAACTCATCCTTAGAAAGCGAATTAATCTTATCAATCCTGTCTTTAAGGAATTTTATCTTTTCAGAGGTAACAAAATTTCCTGTGGTAATTTTGTAAGAATCAAGTTCTTTTGTGATAACTAATATTCCAAATTTAGATTCAAATTTATCACGTACTTTCAGTTCCTCAGGAAGTTCTTCGACGTGATGATAAAGATTTTGAAGGGTTTCAACGAGAACGTTATATACTTTTTTTCTTATTTTGGCCTCTTCATCTACATTTTCAAGCTTCGTTTCAACTTCCTCCAAAACACTATTAATAAGGTCGGTTGTAATACTGCCTTTAAATGCCAGGACAACATCTCCACCATTCAGCTTAGAATAGTACTCTTTAACATCGAAGCTCATCTGTGGGACTCTATTTTTATTACTAAGATAATATGTAAAAGGGATTTTAGCTCAACAAATATATAAAAAATTATAACTCTCCAAAAAAATAGCTTATCCCATGTCTCTTTTCCACTTGTAAAATCCAATAATTGCAATCACTGTGAAAATAATATAAAGAAATACGGTGGGATACATACCCTTGTACAAATATAATCCAACTGAAACCCCGTCAACTATAATCCATATGAGCCAGTGTTCAAGTATTTTTCGTGCCAGCATCCACGTGGCAACAATACTGCCTGCTGTTATAAATGCATCTCCCCATGGTACATCTGAATCGGTCAAATTATTCAAAAGGATTGCTGTAACAAGCCAGAGCAGGATAAAAATGACGGCAAGAATTAAAGCGGTCCATAGCCTGATCCTTGTAACTGGCAGCTTATCAGAATCAGAGCCGGACCTGCCCCGGGACCAGTTAAACCAGCCATAAATGCTTATCAGGAGGTAATATCCCTGCAGTGACATATCTGCATAAAACCGGTTTGAGTAAAATATATATATGAAGAATGCAGAAGATATAATGCCAAAAGGCCAGAGCAAGATATTCTGCTTTACCGAAAAATACAAATATATCAGGCTGGTTATTACTCCCAGAATTTCAATATAATTATTTGCAAACCAGTTTATGGCCAATGTTAATCAGGTTAGTACAAATGTGGAATCGCAGATTAATTTGTAGTCTTCAAAGCTGCCTGGTATTCGCTGGAATCCTTTAATACCTCAATTGCCTTGAGGTAACTCTCATTCCTGGTATTATAAACCTGGTAGAATTCACTTGTATTCCACAGGTCACGGGCAATATATGCCTTTATAACAGTTTTAATATGGTTAAGTGACCTTGAAAAATCCGAATCATTCATAGTCAATCCCTGACTTTCAGCATAAACATATAACTGGTTAAGGATATCGTCTGTTGATTCAAATTTTTCATTGAAACTATTGAAATCCGGATATTTTGAATTCAGCTTTTCCCTGTTACCATCAACATAATTTAAAACGAACAGGTTAAGTATGCCGCGATTGATAAGTTTCCTGTAATAATCGCTTTGATATGATGTGTCGAGAGGAACAAAATAATCCGGCATAATACCTCCTCCGCCATATACAGTTCTTCCTGAAGTAAGTGTTTTGTACTTTAGTGAGTCAGGGAATACAATACTGTCGCCAGATGTTAATTCACCTTTATTATACCGGTTGACAAGATCATTGGAATACTCATCAAACCCTTTATCATATGGCTTCTGTATCAGCCTGCCTGACGGGGTATAATAACGTGCAATTGTAAGCCTGACCATTGAACTGTCGATGAGAAGCATTGGATTTTGCACAAGGCCCTTACCGAATGATCTTCTTCCTACAATAATTCCACGATCCCAATCCTGGATTGCTCCGGCCACAATCTCACTGGCTGAAGCTGAACCTTCATCTATAAGAATAACAACCCTTCCTTCTTCAAAAATTCCCCTGGATGATGCAAAATAATCGCGTTTCGGATGCTTTGCGCCTTCCGTATAAACTATGAGCTTCCCCTCATTCAGGAAGTTGTCTGCCAGTTTCACCGCTACTTCCAGGTAACCCCCTCCGTTATCGCTTAAATCAAGAATCAGATCTTCCGCTCCATTCCTTTTTAGTTCCATCAGGGCTGATTCAAATTCATCCATAGTTGTAAATGAAAACCGGTTCAGCTTGATATACCCGATCCTGTTATCAATCATGTAGGATGCATCAAGACTGTAAATTGGTATCTTATCGCGCGTAATAGTAAAATCGATAAGATCTTTAACCGATCTCCTCAAAATAGATACTTTGACCTGTGTCCCCTTTTTTCCCCGCAGGTGTTCATATACATCTGATGTCTTAATACCTTTGCCTGCAACGTTTTCCCCGTTAATAAGCACTATCCGGTCACCCGCCATAATACCCACTTGTTCCGAAGGACCACCCGGTACAGGATTTATCACGAAAATGGTATCGTAAAGAATATTAAATGAAACCCCAATCCCTTCAAAATTTCCCTGCAATGGTTCATTCATCTGCTTCACTTCATCTTTAGTCATATAAGTTGAATGGGGATCCAGGGACTGTAACATTTCAATTATTGCATTTTCAACAAGTTTCCCCTTATTGACACTGTCTACATAATATTTATCAATCCAGTTAAGTACCTGACTGAATTTCAATGATTCATCACTTAATACCTGCGCATTAATATTGCTGTATGACACCAGAATCAAACCCAGCAATATTCCAGTTAATTTCTTTTTCATTAAAAAGATAGTTTATTTGATAATCACAAAAATGGGTTTAAATTTAGAAATAATCTAAATAACCTGTTTTATTCAAGTTCTATAAAGTCAAATTTCAGTCCTGACAGTACTTCAAGTTCTTTTCCGTTGTCAAACAGAAGCACGTCATCCTTATCATAAAACCATTCCACCTTTACCGGGGTATGACCATTAATTCTTTTTAATATCTCCAGGATTGAAATTATATATCTTACTGATCCTGAATTATAATAATTCAGTTTATATGCAAAGTGTAAAAACGGATGATTTACAGCTGATTCAGCAGTCAAAGATTTTCTAAATGTATCAAGCCAGTCAAGTATCGGTTCATAAAAAGCAATTACATCCTCAGGAAGGGAAACCCCGGTAATTTCAAATTTTCCGGCACCAGGATCAAAATTAACTCCAGGGGTATATTTGGTGGGTTCAAGATAGAGTTGGTTCATTATTAGAGTATTAAGATGAAAATTAAATAAAAAATCACTCCCACTCTATGGTTGCAGGGGGTTTAGAACTAATGTCCAGGACGACTCTGTTTATACCTTTGACCTGGTTAATAATATTATTTGAAACCCGGCTAAGGAAATCATATGGTAATTTTGCCCAATCAGCCGTCATACCATCCGTTGATGTTACAGCCCTGAGTGCCACAACATTTTCGTAAGTACGTTCATCGCCCATCACTCCAACGGTCTGTACTGGCAGAAGTATTACACCGGCCTGCCATATTTCATCATAAAGTCCTTCTTCAATTAATGCCGATGTAAAAATATGGTCTGCTTCCTGAAGCATTCTTATCTTCTCCCTGGTTATATCGCCAAGAATTCTTACCGCAAGACCCGGCCCGGGAAAAGGATGACGCCTGAGTATTGAAACATCCATATTGAGGCTCTCCCCAACTTTCCTTACCTCATCTTTAAAGAGGAGCCTTAATGGTTCTATTATTTTAAGTTTCATTTTTTCAGGCAATCCCCCGACATTATGATGTGATTTTATTTTGGCTGAAGGGCCTTTAACAGATACAGATTCTATTACATCGGGGTATATCGTACCCTGTGCGAGCCATTTGACTCCTTTAATTTTTGTGGAGGCATTTTCAAATATTTCAATGAACAGCCTGCCTATAATTTTCCTTTTCTTTTCAGGATCAAGAACTCCTTCCAGTGCCGAGATAAACTTATCTCCTGCCTTCACTCCCATCACATTTAATCCAAGCTTCCTGTAAATGCTCAGCACATTTTCAAACTCATTCTTCCTCAGTAATCCATTATCCACAAAAATGTTAGTCAGATTTTTGCCAATGGCTTTATGCAACAACATTGCAGCAACTGATGAATCAACTCCACCCGATATGCCAAGAACCACCCTGTCCCTGCCAATTTTCTGCTTTAATTCTTCAATAGTGGAATCAATGAATGAATCCGGAGTCCATGACTGGGAGCATCCGCATATACCAGTAACGAAATTCAAGAGTATTTGTTTTCCTTCAGTGGTATGGTATACTTCAGGATGAAACTGAAGTCCGAATATCAGTCTTTCGGAAAATGAAAAAGCGCCAATCAATATATCCCTTGTACCGGCTATAATCCTGAATTTTTCGGGCAAACTCATTATTGTATCGCCATGTGACATCCAGACCTGTGTATTGTTTTTAATTTTTTTGAACAGAGGATTTGAATGGTCAATGAATTTAAGATTTGCTCTTCCATATTCCCTTGATTTCGAGGGCATTACCTCACCCCCATAAATATGCGCCAGCATTTGTGCCCCGTAACATATTCCAAGAACCGGGACTTTCCCTTCAATATGGGAGAAATTCAGCACGGGCGCTGATTTATCTCTTACCGAGAACGGACTGCCGGATAATATTATGCCTTTTACTGAATCATCTGATAAAGGATAATGAGTATACGGATAAATTTCACAGTAGACATTCAACTCGCGTATCTTCCTGGCGATCAATTGAGTATATTGAGATCCAAAATCAAGTATAATTATTTTCTCGTTCATTTATGAATTTGCTTCAGGCCGTCTTCCGGAACAGCAAAAGTATAAAACAAATATTGAGTTGAAGTCGAAAAGAACCACTTTCTGATAACATCTTCAATTAAATATCCGGGAATCAAGTCATACTTTTTCCCCTGACCCGCGATACCGAAAAAACATCGCCGTCATTTACTGCTGTTGTTTCAGGAAAGACCTCCTGAGCTTCTTTTTCGAATGTATCATAAGATTTATAACGGGAAGAAAAATGACCTATCAAGAGCTTCCGTACCTCTGCTTTCGATGCAATCTCTGCTGCCTCTCTGGAAGTTGAATGAAGGGTTTCAGCTGCAAGATCTTTGTCTTTATTCAAAAATGTGGTTTCATGATAAAGAATATCCACATGTTTTACAATTTCAATAACATCTTCCGAATATGCCGTATCTGAACAGTATGCATATGACCTGGTACGAAAGGGAGGCAGGGTCAGTTCAGAATTAGGAATAGTCTTTCCATCGCTTGTTTTATAGTCCTTACCCTCTTTAATTTTCACAATGTCCCTGATTGGTATGCTGTACTTCTCAACCATTTCTTTTTTTATG
>JBGPAO010000152.1:0-8043 GCA_041480755.1 Bacteroidia bacterium | reverse complement strand
TATACTAATACCGGGTCCAAGCAGGAAGAAAAACTTCCGGTCTTTAAGAAGATATCCTCCTCCAATATATAGAGGGAAAGTAAGTTTGACATCTTTTGTTGTAGGATAAAGGCTTCCAATCACTACAAGCCCGATATCCCTGTCTATATTAGTCTCGGCGAAATTAAAAGCATTTAATGCCAGGAATCCTGCTCCAATTTTATATGGCCTCTGAGTGTTGATTTTCTCCGGATGGTAAAAAGTGAACTGCGCAATCATTGCAATGCTTATCCCTGTAAGCTGACCGAATCTCTGATCCGCTTCACCGGGATTAGGCTTGGAAACCGTAATTAATCCTGCCGGAAAAGATACCTGGATATCAAATGAAAAATCTTTCCTGAGCACAAAATCGAATTCTCTTATGAAACCCTGGCTGGTGTATTTATCGGTGCGATTACTTACTTTAACACTTATTGTTGACCAGAGGTCAAGAGAGTGAGTTTTTCTCCGGATATAGCGGTTCAGATTAAAATATTCCGGTCCGCAATCACTGTCATCATAGTGCCCATATCGGGGTGAATTTATATCCGGGCAGATTACGACATCAATAGTTTTCATTTCAAGAAGTTCATTCTTGCCTCCGGTTATAGTAATTTCAAAAGTCAGATATTGCTTACCGAAGAGTTTTTCGCCCGAATCGATCATTGATTTGTCGAAACTGAAAATCACATCAGGTATGGTTTTATCAACAAGTATCTGAAAGGGAAGATCCGACATCCTGTGTTTATATCCGTCATAATTTACTGAAACATAATCAAATGACCTGGGTTCCTGGTATTCTCTGACATTCAGGGATCTTCCGGTATTGTTAGCCCAGTTATAAAGGTCCAATCTGTTTTTGGTAACATCCATTGGAACCTTAAATTTATATAGTGCAAAATTTTCGCTTCGGATTGACGTATCAGGAGTAATATCTATAAGCTCTTCAAAAGTAAAGTGGGCTTTATGAAGGCCCTGCCCCTCAATTCTGAGATCAATAATTTCCCCGGGAAAAACATCAAGGTTCTGTACCCAGTCACCATCCTTCAGAATCGTAATCCTGTCGATTCGTGTCTGAGGAGTGATGTTGAAATTTGTTATGAACATTGCCTGATCATTATCCTTAATGTACAGGTACCCTTCAGAATCCCGATGGTAGTTATAAGTCCTGAGCCAGCAGAGGACTCTATTATTGCCAAGAAGATCCCGTGTATATAATTCTGCGATTAGCGCTCCCCCTGGGACTTCCTGGTCTTCAATACGATATGTTTTTCCTGTCTTGAGAAGCCTGCTGTTTTCAATCTGTACTTCAATACCCCGCCGCCTGCTTGAGTCATCCAGTGTAACTTCTCGTTTATCTATTCCAAGGTACTGCAAGCGGCTTTGTTTAACATTAAAAGTGTATTCAACAGGAGGAAGATTAAAGACAGGTACTTCGTTTTTTATCGCATTTGGTAATCTGGTCTGTAATGCCACCCGGATAGATTTGGTTCCGGAAGAATTGGGTACCAGATGGAGCTGAAGCTGACTGAGAGTCTTCGAAATCCGATAGCTTATGCCATCACTTACCTGCCAGTCATTATTGAACCTGATGTTATCAATGTTGTTGGTGATAAGCTCAAAAACCTTTTCTTCGCCAATAAAAAGTTCATCACTTACAGGATAAAGTTTAACATATGCTGAATGATACGGCAACAGTTTCAGCTCAGTCAGAACAGGATTTGGATCCCCTGCTTTTTTAAGCCTGAATGTAAATCCGGGAAAACCGGAGGCTGAAAGGCTTGTGAATTCCACCTTGAAACGATAATATTCATTATTAAAATTTACCAGCGAATCAATCAGGTTCCAATCACCTGATCCCAGCAGTGCCAGGCTGTCAATATTCTCATTATCATGCGGATAAAGAATAACCTCACAAACAGAAGGATCATCTTTAAACTCAAAAGACAGGTACTCAGTTGCCTGAAGCCTTAAATTATTCCTGGACAGATAATAAATATTGGTATCTATTCTGATTTCTGCGTCCCTGAAAAAATTCCGAAAATTAAATGACTGACCCGATAACAATGATGATATACAAACAATGATTACCAGAGATAACGATACTTTTCGCATCTGAATTTTTTTATCAACCTACAAAAATAAGAGAAAAGGCCAAATAACTTTATGGTTATTGATGAATATGACTTTTATCAATCCCATTTTCAATGGATTTTTTCTACCTTTGAATAGTAATATATATTAGTCTAAATGCTTGTAAAAGAGATTATTAATCCGAAAAGTATTGTTGTGGTCGGAGGTTCAAATAATAACCAGAAGACAGGCGGTAAGGTATTGTATAATTTGTTGAGGGGGACATTCAAGGGCAGGCTGTATGTTCTTAATCCTAGGGAGACAGAGGTTCAGGGATTAAAATCATATCAGAGTATGGAAACTCTTCCGGAAACCGAAATGGCGATACTTGCCATTGCAGCCAATCTGTGTGTTGAGACAGTAAGGTATCTGGCTGAAAAAAAGGAAACAAAGGGATTTATTATTTTATCTGCAGGTTTTGCCGAGGAAAGTGCTGAAGGAGCAAGGATGGAAAAGGAAATTAAATCCATTATCGATAATGCCGGGGGAACATTGATTGGTCCAAATTGCATTGGAGTCCTTAATCCTTATTACCAGGCTGTTTTTACAACACCGGTCCCTGCGTCAGATTCATCAGGTTGTGATTTTATTTCCGGCTCAGGAGCGACAGCAGTCTTTATAATGGAAGCTGCAATTTCTCTTGGATTAAAGTTTTCCAGTGTATACTCAGTAGGTAATGGTGCACAAACAGGAATAGAGGATGTTCTGCAGCATATGGATGAGAGTTATGATCCTGTTTCAAGCCCGAAAATAAAATTATTATATATTGAAAATATCGCGAAACCAAAGCTGCTTTTGAAACACGCATCATCGCTGATAGGGAAAGGATGTAAAATTGCAGCTATTAAGGCCGGAACTTCAGAAGCCGGAAGCCGGGCTGCATCATCCCATACAGGGGCTCTGGCAAGTCCGGATACGGCAGTTGATGCACTTCTGCGTAAAGCCGGGATAGTCAGGTGTCATAGCCGGAGCGAACTGGTTACCGTTGCATCAGTATTCATGCACCGTACCTTGACCGGGAAAAACCTTGCGATAGTAACCCATGCAGGTGGACCAGCAGTCATGCTTACTGATGCATTATCAGAAGGAGGATTATGCGTCCCTCAGATTAAGGGAAATCGAAGCGAGGAATTGATTAAGAAACTGCATCATGGCTCATCAGTTGCTAATCCGATAGACTTCCTGGCGACCGGTACTGCAGAACAGTTAGGCACTATTATAGATTATTGTGAAAACTATTTTGACCAGATCGATGGGATGATAGTAATTTTCGGAAGTCCGGGTTTGTTTCCTGTTCACGAGGTTTACAGGGTTCTTGATGAAAAAATGAAGACGTGCCGTAAACCGATATTCCCCGTTCTGCCTTCTATAATAAACGCCCGTGAGGAAATCAATGAGTTTCTGGGGAGAGGCCGGATTAATTTCCCTGATGAGGTTGCTCTTGGCAAAGCACTAGTGAAAGTCTACAGACCGTTACAGCTGGTTCCTGAAATAAGCGTCCCTGATGAAATTGACAGGAAGCTGATTTATTCTGTCATTAATTCTTCTGATAATGGCTTCCTTCCTCCGGAAAAAATTTCGAAATTATTGGATGCAGTAAAAATCCCCGCGGTTCCTGAAAGTATAGCAACAACCCTTCAGCAGGCTTTTGATATAACGGAGAAAATCCGATATCCTGTTGCAATGAAGGTGATAGGTCCGGTCCATAAATCAGATATCGGAGGAGTTGCACTGAACATAAATGATAAACGTACTGTTGAAGCGGAATTTTTAAGGATGATGAAATTGCCGGATGTGAAGGGAATTTTAATTCAATCTATGGCAAAGGGAACCGAATTATTTGCA
Source organism: Bacteroidia bacterium (assembly GCA_041480755.1). Lineage (GTDB taxonomy): Bacteria > Bacteroidota > Bacteroidia > Bacteroidales > SM23-62 > LJUQ01. The sequence goes on along the minus strand of JBGPAO010000152.1, from coordinate 4,047 downwards.
GGTATAAAATTTGAACCAGGATTCGGATCATTGATAATGTGTGGTCTTGGTGGCATTTTTGTTGAGGTTATGAAGGATGTGCAAACAGGATTGGCACCTCTTACACCAGGTGAAGCTCTTGAATTAATAAGGAATCTGAGAGGATATCCAATACTAAAAGGAACCCGCGGAAGACCACCTGTGAATGAAGCGCTTTTTGCCGGGATCCTTGTTAAATTATCATTTCTTGCTGATCTGGCGCCGGAGATCAAGGAAATGGATATCAATCCATTGATTGGTACAGGGGAAAAAATTGTCGCAGTAGATGCAAGAGTAAAAATTAAGAAATGAAAATACGGGTTTCAACTGTTCTGTTTTCTGGCTGAACCAACTAAATAATATGATTAAAAATACTCCAATACCACGTGAAATAGTAGATAGAATTATTTCAGAGTCCGACATCAAGGACGTAGGACATGCAAGAATCAGAGAGATTAATAAGCTCGTTAATGATATTGAGGAAGCTTCCGGCCTTAAATTTATCCGTATGGAAATGGGAGTCCCCGGACTTGAGCCTGTTAAAGTCGCAGTAGAAGCAGAGATAAATGCGCTCAGGCGCGGTGTTGCTTCTAAATACGCAGATATTGAAGGCATTCCTGAACTGAAAAAAGAAATATCCAGGTTCTGCAAGCTTTTTCTCAACATTGATGTAAGTCCAAAATCCTGCCTTGCCACAGTAGGATCAATGCAGGGAAGCATGGCCGCTTTCATGGTAGCGAACAGGAATGATCATACCAAGGAAGGAACACTTTTTATAGATCCCGGTTTTCCTGTCCATAAACAGCAATGTAAGGTTCTGGGACATGCTTACAGGAGCTTTGACGTATATAATTACAGGGGTAAGAGGCTTAAAGAGAAAATGGAAAGTTACCTGTATACAGGAAAGGTTTCGAGCATTCTTTATTCAAATCCCAATAATCCTTCATGGATATGTTTTACCGAAGAAGAACTTGAAATAATTGGTGAACTGGCAACAAAATATGATGCAACTATTATTGAGGACCTGGCTTATGTCGGAATGGATTTTCGAAAAGATATATCTGTCCCTGGAAAACCTCCTTTCCAGCCAACAGTTGCAAGATATACAAAGAACTATATTATCCTTATATCATGCTCCAAAACATTTAGTTATGCTGGCCAGAGAATTGCGATGATGGTGATATCTGATGAATTGTTTAACAGAAAATATCCCGACCTGCTGAGATACTACACATCAGAAATGTTCGGCTATGCCATGATTTTTGGCGCACTTTATTCTCTGTCGGCCGGAGCAAGCCATTCGGCTCAATTCGGTATTGCTGCAATTTTAAAGGCTGCCAATGACGGAAAATTTAATATTCAGGATGAGGTCAGGGAATATGCCGAGAGGGCAAAAATAATGAAACTGATGTTTATCAAAAATGGTTTTTATATAGTGTATGACAGAGATATTGATGTCCCTATCGCTGATGGTTTTTATTTTACAATTGGATATCCCGGTTATACAGGACCTGCATTGCTTGAAGAACTTTTATATTATGGAATAGGTGCAATTTCCCTGGATATAACAGGCAGTGAGAGGGCAGATGGACTGAGGGCGTGCGTATCACAGATCAGCAGGGACAAGTTCGGACTTTTGGAAGAACGACTGAAGTTATTCAGGGAACATCATAGTTGAAGAAGGTTACAAGGTTACAGGGTTACAAGTTAGTGAGGCTAATATTTTACAAACGAAGTGCAGTAAAATATAATAACCGAACTAATCCCGACAGTATGTCGGGATCTCGAGGGTATAAGTAACAGGTTGCATGGTACAAAACTCGTAACGTTTGTTTATTCCTCTCGCCCTCTCGCCCCCTCGAAGAGTTTTATCAGGCAATTGCTTGTACTTCTTTTGTTCCCTAAAACAGTTGTCCATTTTTTTATTCTGTTTGCTTTTCCGGATAATCTCAAAAAAGAATTATTATTTTTGAGATTTAGGATCATATTAAAATAAATCATAATTGATATGGCAAAACCGCGCGGAGCAATAGTCGTGGACATAGAAAGATGCAAGGGTTGCGAGTTATGTATTGAATCTTGTCCTACCCAGGTAATTATGATGGAGAAGAAAGTCAATAGCAAAGGATACCACTTTGCTTACATGGAAAATCCTGATGCCTGCACCGGATGTATGAATTGTGGAATTGTATGTCCCGATGGTGTAATAACTGTTTATAGGGTAAAGGCAGATGCGGTTGCAGGCGCTGTCTGACAGGAATTTCATTTTAAGTAACATAAATTTCAATTAATGAAAGAACTTCGGTTGATGAAAGGGAATGAGGCGATTGCTGAAGCTGCTATCAGAGCTGGTGCAGATGCATATTTTGGTTACCCAATTACTCCCCAATCGGAGATTCTGGAATACCTGATGGCTGAAAAGCCTTATGAACGTACCGGTATGGTGGTACTGCAGGCTGAAAGCGAACTTGCTGCCATAAATATGGTTTATGGTGCGGCAGGTGCAGGGCGGAAAGCAATTACGACATCATCAAGCCCGGGCATAAGCCTTTTCCAGGAAGGAATTTCTTATATTGCAGGTGCAGAACTTCCCTGCCTGATAGTCAATGTTGTCAGGGGAGGACCTGGGCTTGGTACCATACAACCTTCCCAGGCAGATTATTTCCAGGCCACCAAGGGCGGAGGACATGGCGACTACCATCTGATTGTTCTTGCTCCGGCTTCTGTCCAGGAAATGTGTGATTTCGTTCCTCTCGGATTTGATCTTGCATTTAAATACCGCAATCCTGCACTGATACTTACTGATGGCCTGATCGGACAGATGATGGAAAAGGTTGAACTTTTTGAGCAGATCCCCAGGACTGCTAAATTCGATCAATCATGGGTAACAACCGGCAAGACTCCTGATCGTAAAAGAAATATCATCACCTCACTTGATCTCGATTCAGCAAATATGGAGAAACATAACCAGGACCTCCAGGCTAAATATAAAAAAATGCGGCAGGAGGTGAGATTTGAGAAAATCCAATGTGATGATGCAGAATTCCTGATCGTTGCTTACGGTTCAAGTGCACGGATATCCCAGAAAGCCCTTCAACTCGCAAGAAACAAAGGTATTAAGTTAGGACTTTTGAGGCCCATTACTTTATATCCGTATCCGTATGAAATCATTTCAGCTCTGGCGGACCAGGTTAAAGGTATTCTTTCTGTCGAACTGAATACGGGTCAGATGGTAGAAGATGTCAGGCTGGCTGTAAACGGAAAGGTTAAGGTTGAGCATTATGGACGTTTCGGAGGAATGATTCATTCGCCCGAAGAAGTTCTGGAAGCTTTCACTGAAATCTTTATAAAACATTAATAATGGAATTAAACGATATAATAAAAGAAGAGAACATTGTCTACAGAAGGACCCCGTTGATGACTGAAAATATACTTTCATATTGTCCTGGATGCGGACATGGTACAGCCCACCGGGTAATAATGGAAGTAATTGAAGAGATGGGTATTCAATCTCAGGTTATTGGAGTCGCTCCTGTCGGATGTTCGGTGCTGGCTTATGATTTCATGGATATTGACTGGCTGCAGGCTGCCCATGGGAGAGCTCCGGCGGTTGCAACAGGACTGAAAAGGGTGATGCCTGATAAATTTATCTTTTCTTACCAGGGTGATGGTGATCTTGCAGCTATCGGGACAGCTGAAACCATTCATACATGTAATCGCGGTGAAAATATTACGATGATATTTATAAATAACGGTATTTATGGTATGACAGGAGGACAAATGGCACCAACAACTCTTCCCGGAATGGTTTCTTCCACCTCACCATACGGGAGAGACGTAAAGACCATGGGTAATCCGATAAAAATGACAGAACTGGTTGCCTGTCTGCCAGGCACATATTTCGTAACAAGGCAGGCAGTTCACAGCGCGATTACTGTCAGGAAAGCAAAAAAAGCTATCAGGAAAGCATTTGAAAATCAGAAATTGGATAAAGGAGTATCGTTTATAGAGATAGTTTCCAGCTGTAAT
>JBGPAO010000151.1:0-8138 GCA_041480755.1 Bacteroidia bacterium | reverse complement strand
ATTTCTTCGTGCAAAGATCTGTATTGAACCGGGCCAAAAATGTTTACGAAATAAGTATGCATAAGCCCTGTAGATGTTGTAGTTCCTTTACTCATTGCCGTTCCTTCCCTGAATACATGCAAGGCAGTTTCAGGGGTGCTGAATTTCTCAATGATTGGGTGGTCTTCATCTATTTCCTCATAATTATTGGCATACAGCACCATATCAATAGAATATCCTTTGACAATATTTTCATATGTTGTGACCGGTAAGACAACCCTGGCATTTACCTGATTAGGATTCATAATTATAGCACGATCGAGCTGACCGAATGCATACCCGGGCTGAAGATCATCCAACCTGACGAATGCTCCGATTTCCGTTCCATATCCTATCACTTTCCCTTGCTCATCAACTTCCACTGAACCCATATCATCAGCGATAATAATCATCTCTTCAATGAGGTCTTCTCCTATAATCCTTAAAGCTTCAAGTGTTTCCGATTTTCCTGCACCTGTATCACCAACTAAAAGTACAACCAGTGTACGCGTGTTTTTCATGACAATTCTTACAAGTGCCCCATGAAAAGGCAGTCGGCCCAATTTCATTATCTTGATATTATGGACTGTCAGGGTCATTTTCTTGAGATACCCGAAATAACCGAATTGATCGCTGTTCGGACAGGCTGCTATGATCAGGCTATTTTCATTGTCGTCATAAAAAACTGTTGGCATCGTCGCCAGATCATCAAGAACATTTCCGGGCACACCAAACATAACTACACCATCTACCTGGCGTTTCAAAAAGGAATCTTCAGCCAGTTCAAATAAATTGCAAAGGGATAATCCCATTTCATAAAATTTCTCATGTATGTACACAAGAATCAAAAGAGGACCGACCTTTGCAGGGTAACAGATCCACTCGTCAGGATTAACCTCAAACATTTTAATTGGATTCTGATCAATGCGTTCAAATTTCCCTGTTCGTTTATTCATCGGGGGTCTGATCAAAAGCGGAGGATATAATAATAACTGCCTGATAATTAAAACCTGACATAGTTTCTGATAGTCTTCAGGCAGTGCAACATTCCTTGGTAAGGCAATTACAGACATCTCAGCACCTGCACGCACCTGTCTGTAAATGCTGGGGCTCTGTCCTGAAATATTTTCCTGAATATCCCTGTAGACCTGACGGACTAAATGAGTTAAAGATTCTACTGTTGAATTAAATGTCCGGTAGGGACGTTTATCCAGTCTGTCTCCCGTCGAATCACAGATTATGAACCGTTCAAATTCTCTCCAGTAATTGTACAGACTTTCAATAAACTCTTTTAACAATGAAATATCGGCGATAAAATGATCACCTCCATCAATTAGTTTCGGAACGGTTTCCACATTCATTTTGGCCAGCACCTTTAATGTCTTGATGAGATTATCTATTCCCTCGACATTAATCTCATTATTTCGTGTTCCGAATAATGCCAGTAAATGTGATTGCCTGAGTTTCAAATTACCGATAAAACGATTAATGACCTCAAGGAATAATTCACTCGAGATCAGCTCATCTGCATCTTCGCAAACTCTGTCACGCAGCCTGATAATGACTTTATTGCCGACAAATTTAAAGGTGGTGGTATTTCGCATTTTATTTTGTGTCTTCGGTAGTTTTCCGGTTTTTCTTTTTCATCTCACTTTTGAAATGAAGTAATGCCCGTTGAAAGCAAGTGACAGACTCACTTTTGAAAGCAAACTTTCAACGGTTTCAGGGATTACTCGTCGCTTTGCTCCTCGTGATCCCTTTTGTGTACACTTAAAAGCCATAAACCGATTTCAGATGAAAAAACCGGCTCTCTTTCCAGAACCGGTTTATGGTTTTGGGGTGGAAGATGGGATTCGAACCCACGACACCTGGAACCACAATCCAGTGCTCTAACCAACTGAGCTACATCCACCATATGCGGCTGCAAATTTAAGTAATAATTTATATATGTTCAAAAACCTCAAGGTATTTCTCAGTAATAATCTGGCTTCCATATTGCCGCAATGTCCTGTCCCTGATATTCTGCTGACTGAACCTGTCATATTCATTTATCATTTTCAACATTGCCTCTGTAAGTTCCACCGTGTTTCCCGGATCAACAAAATATCCGGATGATTCATCCAGGATGCTTTCTGGTCCTCCTGACCGTGTTGCAATCACCGGGAGGCCCGTTGACATAGCTTCGATCAATACAACACCGAACGCCTCATAACTGCTGCACAGTATGAAACAATTTGCATCCTGCATTTCTTTTATAATATTATCCCTTGACACCCTGCCCAGGAAAATCACTCTTTCAGAAAGCCTGTTTAGCTTAACCTGCTTTTCCAACTGTCCCTTCATCTCTCCTCTGCCAGCTATTCTTAGCTGGATTTTGCGATCTGTCTTTTTTGTCAGTTCTCCCAAAGCTGAAATTAAAATATCCAGTCCCTTGACAGCAGCCAGTCTTCCAGCTGAAAGGAAAACAAAAGGATCCTTTTTTCTTAGCTGCAAAGGCAACCGAAAATAGTCGCCATTGATCATATTAGGAATAACCAGTATTTTATTTGCCAGTTCCGGGAATAACTCCAAAAGTCCTGATTTCATGCTGTCAGAAACAATTATCAATTTTCTGCATAAGCCATAAGCTTCCCGAAGGTGCGGGATATAGAACGATTTCACCATCCTGCGGGCATCTCCTTTTTCAAAGACAAAAAAGCTCCTGTGTTCAGTAATTATATAGGGGATATTAAATTCCTTGAAAATTCTTGCTGCTGCAGTTCCGGCCCATATTGCGCTATGAGCCAAAATAATATCCGGCATGCCACAGATTCTGGTATATCTGCGGAATAATCTGACAGTGCTTCTGACCCATAATTTTATATTGATCCGCTCATTGCCCGGGATTTTCCAGTAAACCGATCTGAACACCTGCAATCCATCTTCTGTGCTGAAATATGGCCGGCTCCATTTGGCTTTCTCGATCCGTCCAATCCTTCTGATCCCTATAACACGGTTTACCAGTACTTCTACGGTGCATCCGGTCCGCGCAAGTGCCTCACTGTGCTCCTTAAAAAAATACCCTCCATCCGGCGGATACCAGCTAGGAATAACCAGTACTTTTAAAGCTTTTATTGTAGTTTCCATTTTTAACCTGCAATTTGTAACTAGCAATATGTAAATATGCCACCGCTTTCCGACAGGTAGGCTGTAACTTGTACCCTGTACCCTGTACCCTGTACCCTGTACCTTGCACCCTGTACCCTGTACCTTGCACCCTGTACCTCTTCCCTTAGCCTCAGCCTTCTTTATCTCTTCTCTTCATCTCCATTGTAACCTTGAAATACGATTCCGGCCATACTGGGAAATCAGGTTTCTGTGAATCAATCGCCCTGTTTATAAGAACTGCACACTTGGTATGCCCGGCATGAAAGATCCTTGAGTGAAATTCTGCCCCGGTTCCATCAAGAATTGCTGCCAGTGCTTCGAACCTGACATCCTCAGGGGTATTACCGTAATCATGCCATACCACTATTGAATTTTCATGAACCAGATATTTTAATACATTTTGTGTATCCTGCAAAATATAATCATAATGATGGTCGCCATCGATAAAGATAAGATCAAATTTCTGCTTCATGGAGGAAAAATCAAATGTCCTTGAATCACCCCTGAGATGTGTAACATTTGACAATCCATTGGAAAACATTCCATGCATCCGTATTATTTTCTCATCAATTCCGCGTTTTTCCATTTCTCTATCCGGGAGGCAAAGCGTGAAACAATCCTTTGCCACTTTCGCTAAACATGCTGCACTTTCACCCCTCCATGTCCCTATCTCGAAATATACGCAATCTTTAATCCCGGCAGCAAGTCCTGTCAGTAAAGCCAGGTCAATTGGCAATGAACCACCATCAAGGAAAGTGACCGGCTCAATCCTGAATTCATTTAATCCGGTAATTTCTTCCAGCGCAACAACCGGAAGGCCCATTGGTAATCTGTACTTTGAAATGACATAATTTTCCCATATATCCGGCTCACTCAACACCTTATTAAGCAACACCGGCCTTCGGATAATCAGGCTTATAGCTTTTAGCGCCTTTGTGATTTTTGTAATTATCAATTTGAAAATAAATTTCGATCCGATTTTCTTATCAAAGAAATATACCATACCAGGCTGTACATGATCATTAATGAACTGGTTGTACTGAATAACATCAATCCAAAATATACATCATTCTGTATTACCCCTACGGCCATTGAGGCTCCCCTCAGAATAAATTTAATAAGATCAAGTATCATTGCCTTTTTCTGTCTCATAAACATATCCGGGATAAATGATAAAGGCATGGTCAGACATGTAGTAAAAAACCAGGGAATTATGATCTGTGTATATTTTCCAGCCTCTTCCCATTCCTTTCCCAGTGCAACCCTGAATATTACAGGGGCAAACAGTGCCACCAGCAGAAACGGAATCGTTATAAGTTTCAGCAGGCTATACAGGAATCGCTTGATATCAGGGTATAATTTCAATCTCTGATTGTTTTTTTCAATTATCCTCTGACTGAGCACCTGGTAAAAAGCTGTTGCCACCATGTTCACTGGCCTGTAAACTATAGTGTAACCCATTGTGAAAAACCCTGTTATGGCAGGTGTAAAAAATGAACTGAAAACAAATATGGGCAATGATCCTGAAAAATTATTTATTACAGACTGCAACATATTAAACCGCGGGAATAATTTATATTCTTTTGCCAGGCCCTTTATTCTGTCCCATTTTATTACTCCAAATACCTTCTCTTTCCTTTTCAGGAATCTTCCAGCAAAAATTGAAGCTCCAGTCATTTCTCCCAGGACAGAACCAATAACTAATCCTGCAGGACCCGCAACTAATGTACCGATTGCCAGTTTCCCGGCTGAATTTGTAAGACTTTGCCCGACATTCGCCGCCATGATAATCCTGTATTCCTTAAATCTGTTTGAATATACCTTCATTCCCTGAAATAATCCGACAAATAATGTTGATAATGGTATAAAATACAGCCATACAGATAAGTTCTCATTTCCCAGGATTCTGCATAAAAAATTGTTCAGAAAAACAACAGGAAACAGCAGAAATATGCTGAATGTAATTGAAATTAAAGCAATCAGTTTCAGCAGGGTCAATGCATCACTATCCTGCTTTGGAAGCAAAACTGACATTTCATATTTTCCTGTTGCAATAATTCCTGTGATGCTGACAATGCTCATATAAAGGCCGAAGACACCAAAATCCTCTGGCGTATATATTCTTGATAAAATGAAATAAATCAGAATTGCTATGATCTGCACAAAAGTGGCACCGGAAATAAGGGTTGCAACGTTCTTCAGGAAATCTCCCCTGAAAATTCCGTGCAATTTAAGGGGCATGACAATGAAATTAGTTAAAGCCTTAATTAAGCATCAATCAGACAAATGTAGTACTAATAGTGGGAAGGTGCAAAAGTGTAAAAATGGGAAAGTGTAAAAGTGGGAAGATGCGACATTACATAAAAGTCACTAACTTTAACGCATTACATTTAAGTTCCGCTTTTAAGAAAGTTCTACTCTTAAAATGATACTATGAAGATCATTGAAGTGAACAATCGGAAAACCCGTTGTGAATTTCTAAATATTGCAAAAATTCTTTACCGAAATGATCCATGCTGGGTATGTCCGCTTGATACTGTTGTGGAAAACACCTTCAATCCTCAAACAAACAGATATTTTACCAATGGAGATGCCCGGAGATGGATCCTGAAAGATGATACTGACAGCCTTATTGGCAGGATAGCTGCCTTTTACTACAGACCTTATTCCAATAAAAACAGGCAGCCAACCGGCGGAATCGGATGGTTTGAATGTATTAACGATCAGGAAGCAGCTAATCTGTTGTTTGATACTGGTAAAGCATGGCTTCAGAAAGAAGGATTCCAGGCAATGGATGGACCGATTAATTTCGGAGAAAATGATAACTACTGGGGACTCCTGGTTGATGGATTTATTCATCCGGGAATGGGTATGCAGTATAATTTTCCTTATTACCGGAAACTTTTTGAGACATATGGATTCAGAACCTATTATGAGCAATACACTTACCATATTAATCTGACTATTTCATTTCCTGAAAGATTCTGGAGAATTGCTGACTGGGTACTGAAAAAACCCCATTTCAGATATGTAAATGTAGATCTCCGTGAAATTGACCGTTATATAAATGACCTGGTCAAGATTGTCAATGAGGCATGGCCAAGTTTTAAAGAAGATTTTATCCCTCTTAATCCCGATGTTATAAGGAGAGAATTCCTGAATCTCAGGAGTATTGTAGATGAGGAATTTGTCTGGTTTATTTATCACGATGAAGAACCTATCGGATTCTTCCTGTTCTTCCCGGACATAAATATGATACTTAAGCATCTGAACGGCAAACTGAATATGATAAACCGATTGCGTTTTTATTATTACAAGAATACCCGGACCATTAAAAGAGTAAGGGCTATTGCTGCAGGAATAGTTCCTCGGTTTCAGGGCATGGGACTTGAATCGGCTGTATTCCGTAAGTTAAGGGATGTCATTACAAAAAAAACCTGGTTCACTGAGATCGAAATTTCCTGGGTGGCGGATTTTAATCCGAAGATGAGATCGGTTTATGAGGCCGTCGGAGCTAAACTATCAAAGAAGCATATTACATACAGGTATCTCTTTGACAGAAAGGCTGAGTTTATCAGGTTTATGCCTGAAGTGATCGAAAAAATAGCAAATGATAAAACAAAAAACTTTCAGAAGGAAGTTTCGCCTGATTCCGGTGCACTGAAGCAGAAATACAATTATTATAAGTATCATGAGAAGTAAAACTCTCAGATTGTTTTGTTTTTATGAAACATTATGTATTTTTGCAACCCGGTTTAATGATTTTAAAAGTTTAAAAGATTTGTGAAATGAAAAAAGATATACATCCCAAGAATTACAGGTTGGTAGTTTTCAAGGATATGTCAAACGGCTATACTTTTATGACACGATCTACCGCTGCTTCGAAGGAAACCATAAAAATGGATGATGGGAAGGAATATCCTCTGATCAAACTTGAAATATCCAATACCTCTCACCCATTCTATACCGGTAAGATGAAGCTTGTTGACTCTGCCGGACGCGTGGATAAATACATGAGCAGGTATAAAGATCATATAGATAAAAAGAAAAAACTGGAAAAAAAATAATCCCTTCAGCCGGTTTTTTAAAACCGGCTTTTTTATTTTTATATTATGAATTATATCCTTTTTGACGATACAAGGTGGAATAACCTGCTGCCTCTTACTTTTACGCGTCCATCCTCTGAGATAAGGATAGGTATACTTACCATCCGGGAAAAATGGGAGCACCTGCTGGAAACAAAATGTTCATGGATTACAAAAGATTATCTCTCGGAGAAATACCCTCCAAATCCGGAAAAGGATAATATCCTTTTGAATGGCACCCTGCTGCCTAATCAATCTATCCTGAAAGAGATCAGAAAACTTCAATTCGGACAGGCCCTTGAAGCGCATGGTACAATATTGGCCGCCCGTTCAGGTGAAATAGTTGAATATCCGGAAACCGATAGTTTTAAAGATTTCAAAAAGGTACAGTATAACGGTGATTTTCTTCAGCTAAACCATCTGTGGGATATTTTCACTCTCAACGGTGAAGCATTAAGATCAGATTATGAATTGGTTACAAATGGCAAGAAGACTATCAGCCTCAGCAAGACCAATATATTGCTCAATCCTCAAAACATTTTTGCAGAAGAAGGAGTCAGGGCAGAATCGGCAACACTTAATGCCATGACCGGGCCGATATGGCTTGGCAGGGATTCAGAGATTATGGAAGGTTCAACAATCCGCGGCCCATTTGCACTTTGTGAGAATTCAACAGTAAAGATGGGGGCCAAGATCTATGGCCCCACCACCATAGGCCCTGCATCCAAAGCAGGCGGAGAAATAAACAATTCTGTCATCATTGGTTATTCAAACAAAGGCCATGATGGTTTTCTTGGTAATTCAGTCATAGGGGAATGGTGTAATATAGGTGCCGACAGCAATAACTCAAACCTGAAAAACACTTACGGCCAGGTCAGGCTATGGAGT
>JBGPAO010000150.1:0-8149 GCA_041480755.1 Bacteroidia bacterium | reverse complement strand
CCTTTATTCTTATTCTCGTCAAACTGTAGTCCCAGGTATTCAAAATTTTTACAGACTTCCAGCCTGGTACTGGGTGAATTTTCACCAACGCCGCCGGTAAAGACTACCACATCAAGTCCACCCATAACTGCTGAATAAGCACCTATGTATTTACGGATCCTGTAATTATACATTTGCAATCCAAGAATTGACCGTTCATCATTTTTTTCTTTCGCCGCTTCAATTTCTCTCATATCTGATGAAATCCCAGTGATTCCCAGCATTCCGCTATGTTTGTTGATAAGCGTATTTGCTGTCTGGAGATCTATCTCTTCCTTCTGCATAATATGTGTAAGAACCCCAAGATCAAGGTCACCTGTACGTGTACCCATGATCAATCCTTCAACCGGAGTCAGCCCCATGGATGTATCAACTGATTTACCGCAATTAACAGCTGTCATCGATGCCCCGTTTCCTAAATGGCAGGTGACAATTCTCAGGTCACACATATCTTTTTTCAATATTTCGGATGCTCTCTGAGCAACATACCTGTGGCTTGTACCATGAAAACCATATCTTCTTAAGCTGTATTTCACATACAGGGAATAGGGTATTGCATACATATAGGCGTATTTCGGCATCGTCTGATGAAATGCTGTATCAAAAACAGCAACCTGGGGCACATTGGGCAAAATCTCCTGGATGGCATATATTCCTTTAAGGTTGGGAGGATTATGAAGAGGAGCAAGTTCAATGCATTCCTTAATATTATCGATAACCTCTGTTGTGATCAGAACGCTATCCTTGAATTTTTCTCCTCCGTGCACCACACGCTGCCCAACAGCATCAATTTCATCGAAGCTTTTCAGATTACCACGTGTTTTGCTGGTGAGTATGCCTAACACATATTCAATACCTGCCTGGTGATCTATAATTTCACCCTCCAGTTTGACAGGATCCTCGCCGCATCTTTCATGTTTGATATATGAACCATGAAGGCCTACCTTATCAACAAGTCCTTTTGCGAGAACCTGCTTTTCAGTCATGTCAAATAGCTGGTACTTTATTGACGAACTGCCGCAATTAAGAACAATAATCTTCATATCTGATAACTTTTTATTTTCTTCTTAAGTAGCTGAACTCTTCCAGGAATCCCTGAAAGAATTACAGATGGTTTTTAACTAAACTCAGTTGCCGTAATGGCCTGGCATAGTATTTTACCATTTTCATATTTATAAAAGCCTTTTGAAGCTTTTTTCCCCAGGAAATTTGCCCTTACCAGGCGTTTAATGATCGGGGATGGCTTGAATTTATCACTTCCAAATTCCTGGTACAGGTTATTCATAACCTTAAGGACTTTTTCAAGTCCTACGCGGTCAGCCAGTTCAAAGGGGCCGAATTGAAGGCCATATCCGATTTTCATTGTTTCATCAATGCATTGTACCGACGCCACACCCTCCATTAACAGTTCACATGCTTCATTTATGAGTGTTATGATAAGTCTTGTACTTATGTTACCTGGTGATTCATAAAGAGTTATTGGCTTTTTTTCAATCATTTTGACAAAACGAATGGCATAATCATAAGTTTTTTCATTGGTTTCAAGGCCTCTGACGACTTCTACGATCTTATTTGTGGAAGCTGGTGTAAGGAAACTTAAGCCAACGGCTCTTTCAGGATGTTTTAATACAGATGCCAGATCGGAGATCATAAGCGAGGAGTTGTTGGAGGCAATAACAGTTGAAGGTGACACCACTGCTTCAATTTTTCTGAAGACATCCTGGCGTGCATCGACTGAGGAACCTCTTTGTTTGATATTGATTGATTCAATAACAAGCTCACAGTCCCTGATATCGTTATAATCTGTGGAGCCTTTGATGCGGGACAATATTGCCCTTTTTTCACTCTGGGTAAGACCCCATTTGTTAATTATTTCGTCAAGCGCGGCGTCAATATCCTTCATAATGGATTCAACACGTTCCCTGGAGAGGTCGATAAAAACGACATTGATCCCCCGTTGACTGACGATCTGAATGATCTCACGACCCATTGATCCGCCGCCAATAACTCCGACTAATTTTAACTGGCCTTGTCCGGATTCTTTGATTTTTTTCCTCAGGCCATAATCTGCCAGTGATTCTGCCATAATTATATAGATTTATATTATTTATTTCCTGCCTGATTCGCAGTGATTGCAATCAGGTGTACTATATCACTTACTGAACAGCCACGAGAAAGGTCGTTTATAGGAGCAGCCATTCCCTGAAGTATAGGGCCGATTGCCTCTGCATGGGCAAGGCGCTGTACGAGTTTATAGGCTATATTACCTGCATCAAGATCGGGGAAAATGAGCACATTGGCATGACCTGCAATTTCACTGCCCGGGGCTTTTTTCTTACCGATACTTTCTATAATTGCCGCATCAGCCTGAAATTCTCCCTCAATCTTTAGTGAGGGATCCATCTCTTTCGCAATCCGGGTTGCATTTACAACTTTATCGACCAGTTCGTGTTTTGCGCTTCCTTTTGTAGAAAAGCTGAGCATTGCAATCCTCGGCTCAAAACCAGCTATTGCCCTTGTAGTTTTTGCCGTTGCAACTGCTATTTCTGCAAGCTCCTTTTCATCCGGATCGGGATGAACAGCACAGTCCGCGAATATCATAAGACCATCATTCCCGAATTCCTTATCCTTAAGGATCATAATAAACGCTCCTGAGACAACAGTGATTCCGGGAAGTGTCTTGATATAATGAAATGCAGGACGGAGAACATCCCCGGTGGCATTCATAGCACCTGCAACCTCACCATCGGCATCGCCGTTTTTAATCATTAGTGTCCCAAGGTAAAGCGGGTCTCTTATCAACTTTGATGCTTCTTCTTTTGTAAGCCCTTTATGCTTTCTTAGCTCTACCATCAGATCGATATAATGATCCATCTTTTCATGTTTGTTCGGATCAACGATCGTTGCCTTATCCAGGTGTTTCAGATTAAATCTTTTACCCTCTTTCATAATGTTGTCATGCGAACCGATGAGAATTATGCGGGCTATACCCTGGGCTATAACCTGGTCCGCAGCCTGAATGGTCCTTTCTTCAGTTCCTTCAGGTAATACAATCCGCTGGTTGAGGACCTTTGCTTTTTGAATTATTTCTTGCAGTAAATCCATTGTATTTCAGTTATTTATATTAATTAATACCGTAGTGCCTAAAAGTAACAAAAAAAAGAATATACCCAGCTTTAAAGATTATGATTTATATCATTTTTCCAAGATCGAAAAAACTAAAGCTGATTTTCGAAAATGACCGAATGCATAATTTCTTTTAAATTTGCCTGGAAACTAAAGTTTTTATCAATAAATGAATCCTCAGTTATCTGAGCAACTTGCTTCGCAGATTGATGGTGATGTCTATTATGATCTGCCTACCCGTTTAATGTATTCTACTGATGCATCAGTCTATCGTGAATTACCGCTGGCTGTGGTTCGTCCACGTCATGAGAAAGATATCCGGACGCTTGTAAGTTTTGCGGCAGAAAAGGGGATACCTCTTATCCCAAGAGGTGCGGGTACATCACTGGCCGGCCAGGTCGTTGGGAACGGGATCATAGTTGACATTTCCCGTTATATGAATCAGATCCTCGAATTCAACAGAAAGGAGCGGTGGGTCAGGATTCAACCCGGCGTTGTTCTGGATGAGCTCAATCTATTCCTTGAACCACAGGGACTCTTTTTTGGACCTGAGACATCCACTTCAAACCGTTGTATGTTAGGGGGTATGGTAGGTAATAACTCGGCAGGATCACATTCTCTCATTTATGGCACAACCAGGGATCATGTCATTTCAATCAGGGCCATCCTCTCTGACTCAAGTATTGCTGAATTCAAACCATTAACTGTTGACGAGTTTAATGCAAAATGCACTGCAGGGACATTGGAAGGTGCTTTATATAAAAACATACGGGCCATTCTTTCAGACAGAAACAATGAGGAACATATCAGGTCAGAGTTTCCGCATCCTGATGTGAGGAGGAGGAACACTGGTTACGCTTTGGATATTTTACTTGATTCAGAGCCATTTTCAGGCACTGCCGGAAAGGATAATGCTCCTCGACCGTTCAATTTTTGCAAGATGCTGGCTGGTTCCGAGGGGACGCTGGCTTTCATGACAGAGATAAAGCTTAATCTTGTCCCATTGCCCCCTGCAGAAAAAGCGCTCATCTGTGTGCACCTTAATTCCGTGATGGAAGCAGTACGGGCCAATCTGCTTGCTTTGGAGTTCAGGCCTGATGCAATCGAGCTGATGGATAAGACAATCCTTGATTGCACCCGTGAAAATATTGCCCAGCGCAAAAACCGGTTTTTTATTGAAGGGGACCCGGGAGCCATACTTATCATTGAATTTGCAAGGAATACAAAGGATGAAATACTGGAAATAAAAGACAAGATCGAAAAAGAATTCAGAAAAAATAAACTGGGATTCAGTTTTCCTATCATATTCGGAAAGGATATTAACAAAGTCTGGGCGCTTCGCAAGTCAGGTCTTGGTGTTTTATCTAATATTCCGGGAGATGCCAAACCGGTTTCCTTTATCGAGGATGCGTCTGTCAATGTCCGGAACCTTGAGAACTATCTTAAAGACCTGGAAGAGGTTTTTAAAGAACTTCAGCTATCGAGCGTCTATTACGCTCATATATCGGTTGGAGAGATACATATCAAACCTGTACTTAACCTTAAAGATCCCGAACATGTAAGGAAGTTCAGGATTCTTGGGGAAAGGAATGCAAAACTTGTTAGGAAATACAGGGGATCACTGAGCGGGGAACATGGAGACGGCCGGGCAAGGTCTGAGTTTATACCGGTTGTGATCGGGGATCACAATTATTCACTGCTGAGGAGCATAAAATCAGTATGGGATCCCACAGGTATATTCAATCCGGGGAAAATTGTCGATCCTGTACCAATGGATAAGTCATTGAGATATGCACCTGGACAAGTAACCCATGAACCACCTACAATTTTTAGTTTTGGGGAAGCAGGTGGTCTGCTCAGGATGGCAGAGAAATGCAATGGTTCGGGAGATTGCAGGAAATCGGCATTGATGGGAGGGACTATGTGTCCCAGCTTTATGGCTACCCGCGATGAAAATGCCACTACAAGAGCCAGGGCTAATATGTTAAGGGAATTGGTCGGCAACTCGGAAAAGAAAAATCCATTCAATCAGAAAGAACTTTATGATGTGCTGGATTTATGCCTTTCATGCAAAGGGTGCAAATCAGAATGCCCCTCCAATGTCGACATGGCTAAAATAAAAGCAGAATTCCTTCAGCATTATTATGATTCAAATAGTATACCGCTGAGAACCAGGGCAATAGCTTATATTACTTCTCTGCAAAGAATCGGATCCATTCTTCCCTGGTTTTATAATTTCCTGATTTCCAACCGCTTTTCATCAGGTATTATTAAGAAAATTCTTGGTTTTGCAGCCAGCCGCAGTATGCCAGGATTATATAATATAACTTTTAAGAGCTGGTGCAAAAGAAACCTTAAGATTTTAAATGATAGTCTGGGAAAATCAAATGGGAACCTTTACCTGTTTATTGATGAATTCACCGATTATAACGATACAGCTATTGGTATAACTACGGTTCGTTTGCTTAACAGACTTGGTTACAGGATTTTAACATCCAGGCATCAAATTAGCGGCCGTACCTTTCTTTCAAAGGGATTATTACGCAGTGCCAGAATAATTGCTATCCGGAATATTATGGCATTTAAGGACATTGTCAGCGAAAATATTCCTCTTGTCGGGATCGAACCTTCGGCAATATTATCGTTCCGTGATGAATATCCTGATCTGGCCGATAAATCATTAAAAACTGAAGCTGTTGCTCTGGGAAGAAACTCATTGGTTCTTGATGAGTTCCTGATGCGTGAGATGAAAGCAGGAAAAATCACAAAATCCAGTTTTACATCAGCTGCCAGAAATATCCTGTATCATGGTCATTGTCAGCAAAAGGCCCTGGCCGGAACCGAATCAGCGAAATTCGTTTTATCATTTCCAGAAAATTATTCAGTCGAAGAGATACCTTCCGGCTGTTGTGGTATGGCAGGCTCATTCGGATTTGAGAAAGAGCATTATGAACTTTCTCAAAAAGTAGGGGATCTGATCCTTTTTCCTTCTGTCAGGAATGCTTCGGAAGATACTATTATTTCTGCTTCGGGTACCAGTTGCAGACACCAGATTCTGGAAGGCACCGGTAGAAAAGCCTGTCATCCGGCGGAAATATTATACGATGCTTTGATTTTGTCAGACCAGCAGTTTCTCTCCCTCTGATTTTGCTATTACAACAGCACCACAGCAATCTCCCCAGACATTTACGACAGTCCTGAACATATCAATGATCCTGTCAACAGCCAGGATCAGACCGATCCCTTCGAGTGGCAGTCCAACCGCATTGAGCACAATTGTCATCATAACCAGCCCGGCCATTGGAATTCCGGCGGCGCCAATGGAGGCAAGGAGTGCTGTAAGAACGATGATCAGTTGCTGGACAAATGTCATTTCAATTCCATATGCCTGGGCAATAAAGAGGGCAGCAACACATTCATAAAGTGCAGTGCCATTCATGTTAATAGTTGCGCCAAGCGGCAATACGAAACTGCAGATCTTATTTGATATACCAGAATTTTTTTCACAGCCAGCCATAGTTAGGGGCAGGGTAGCATTGGAGGAAGCTGTGGAAAATGCTGTAAATAATGCAGTGGATAAATTACGCAAATGTTTGTAAGGTCGGGCTTTGCCAATAAAATAAACTATCAGCGGCAGAGTAATGAAATTATGGATCAGGAGTCCGATCAGAACTGTTCCCATATATAATCCCATCTTCGACATCAGGCTAATCAGATCGTCCTGGTCAGATATTACTTTTGCAACGATTCCGAATACTCCAAGAGGTGCAAACCTTATAACGAACATTGTCACTTTCATCATAACCTCAAATATGGCATTTAAAGCCTTAGTCAGAACGTCGCTGTAGGACTTCTGAACACGGGTAATAAAAAATCCAAACAGTACAGAGAAGAAAATAATTGCCAGCATTTCATCATTGGCCATGGCACTAAAAATATTGTCAGGCACAATATACATTAATGTATCCTTGAAGCTTCTCTGGTTTTCAATCAACCCTTCCACTTTTTGAGTCAAATTCAAATCTGCCCCGATACCCGGCTTAAAAATATTCACAAAAAGCAATCCTGTAAGAATAGCAATCAGGGTTGTAACGATATAATAGATAAACGTTTTTAATCCCAGGCGGCCAAGGTTACCGGAACTTCCTATACTTGCCACACCCGCAGCTAATGAACTGAATATTAAAGGTATAATAATCATTTTTAAAGCCCGCAGGAACAAATCGCCCATCCAGCTGACATAACTGACAGGTTTGTTGGAATAAGCTGCACTGAGTATATCATTCTGGTAGTCATCCGGGAGATCTCCGGGAAGGCAATTTTTTGTTGCAGTCAGAAAATCCTGCTGGTTTTCATATAGCTGACCTTCCAGGTTCTTAAGATTTTCAATGCAGGTAGCAGGAATTTTGCTTTTCTCAAGTTTTATAAAAGATTTTTCTGTAAGGCAATAATTTGTCGGAAAGAGGATCCCATAAAGTACAGCCAGGATAAGAGCGATCAATATTTGCCAATGCAATTGGATTTTTTTCATAAGAACAGGCTTATGCAAGCAATTCATTAATTCCTGAGGCTTCTAAAATAGTAAAAACAAATTGTTTTCTATCTCCCGGACATGAGAGGAGTAAAATTTTACTAAATGCTTTACAGAACCATTATTTGCATCCTGGTACAAGATTGAATTCAAATTTTGAATTCCGGAGAGCTTTAAAAAAAAGGGCAGGGCAGATGGGAATAGAGTTTGAAAGTGTAAAAGTATAAAAGTATAAAAGTATAAAAGTATAAAAGTATAAAAGTATAAAAGTATAAAAGTATAAAAGTATAAAAGTGGAAAGGTGAAAAAGAATAATCAATTATTGACATTAAAGGCTCATATAAAAGAAACAAGTAATAGAATTTTTAACAATTTACATTTGTTACATAAAATGACAATTTGTCTGATGTATTTACATTTGTTTTTAAGAAAACAAGCCTAAATTTGAGTATT
>JBGPAO010000149.1:0-8178 GCA_041480755.1 Bacteroidia bacterium | reverse complement strand
TACATAGTATAAGAACGCCGTATGCTCCTATAACTTTTGTAAGTGCCATGCGAACTGCTAATTCAGCAGTATTTTTCCCTTCCAGATAAATATATTCGATCAGGTTGGCCAGAACTTCAGTATCAGTTTCGCTTTTAAATACATACCCACAGTCGATCAGTCTTTTTTTAAGTACATTATAATTTTCAATGATCCCATTATGTATTATTACAAAATGACCTTTCATTGAAACATGCGGGTGTGCATTAATATCGCTGGGTTCTCCATGAGTAGCCCATCGGGTATGCCCAATTCCCAATTTGCCCGACAAATCCTTGTCTGCCATAAATAATTCAAGATCCGTCACTTTTCCTTTTTTCTTGAATACCTTTATTTCATTGCTTAAAATTGAAATGCCGGCAGAATCATAGCCCCTGTACTCCAATCTCTTTAAACCATTTATCAGAATAGGATAAACATTTTTGTCTCCTATATAACCTACAATACCACACATAATTTAATATATATAAGTATAATTATTTTAACCAAAATATTGAAAGATAAAATGGTTGCGTCATGAACTGTCAGGTTTCTCTTCCGCGTCCGGCAAGGATCTGATCATAGAAATCTGAGTAGGCATCAATATACTCACCCTCCGGCTTATATTCCAGAATGGGTTTTTTTGCAGATCTTATATACTTAAGAATATTTTTACTGACCTGTGTGTTACCAATTATTATACCATCTGACATATTGAGTGCAAGACGGGTCAGGTTTTCATAGGAAGGCTTTTTGACTATACTGACATCTTCTTCTGTGATACCTTCAATAATAAGTTTCTTACTGAATTTTTCATTCAGAAGAGTATCATATCCGTCATTATATACTGAGTAGATCACTTTTGAATTTGAATATAACGGATCATCACTATATGCTTTTTTCATATACAGAGGAATAAGAGCTGTTATCCATCCATGACAGTGGACAATATCCGGGGACCATCTCAGTTTCCTTACGGTTTCAAGAACTCCGCGCGTGAAAAAAATGGTACGTTCATCATTATCATCAAAATACTTTTCTTTTTCGTCTTTAAGAACAAATTTTCGCTGAAAATAATCTTCATTATCAATAAAATATACCTGCATTCTGACAGACTGAATAGAGGCAACTTTGATTATCAGAGGATGGTCAGTGTCATTTATTATCAGATTCATACCGGATAACCGGATTACTTCATGAAGCTGATTCCGTCTTTCATTGACACATCCGTACTTTGGCATGAAAGTCCTTATTTCTCTTCCTTTCTCCTGAATGCCCTGAGGAAGGTAACGGCCAATTTTGGACATTTCGGTTTCAGGCAGATATGGAATTATTTCCTGGGATATGAATAGAACCCTGACCTTCTTCATAATTAAATAAAATCACTGCAAAATTACAAAAATATTCTGATTCCTTGCTTATTCACATGTTATTAACAGCCTCTGCATCATTAATATTATTCAGCTTACAATCAGACACCGAGGTGACGACAATCCTGTCACAATCATGAATATTAATTTATATTTGCATCTTGCTTTATAATTTATGCTCGTTAGCAGCCTCATAAATGAAACCCGGAGGATTCTTTCAATATTCCGTCAACAGGGTAAATCCATTGGTCTGATCCCTACAATGGGGGCATTGCATGAAGGGCATTTGTCTCTTATAGATACGTCCCTCAGGAGCAATGATATTTCTGTAATAAGCATCTTCGTGAATCCGACACAGTTCAACGATAGAAATGATTTTAAAAAATATCCCAGGGATATTGATAAAGACCTTGATCTGATAAGACTAAAAGGATGCGATCTGGTATTCATCCCTGCAGAGGAAGAAATATATCCGGAGAAAGATCAAAGGGTCTTTGATTTCGGCACTCTTGATAAATACATGGAAGGTAAATACAGGCCTGGTCATTTCAATGGAGTTGCCCAGATCGTAAGCCGTCTGTTCTCTATAATAGAACCCGATAAAGCGTATTTCGGTGAGAAAGATTTTCAGCAATTGGTAATTATTAAAAAACTTGTTCAACAGCTTTGTATACCGGTGGAGATTGTGACCTGTCCTATTATCAGGGAACCGGATGGACTCGCCATGAGTTCCAGGAACCGTTTGCTTACTCCTGTGCAAAGGAAATCAGCTGCCAGGATTTCTAAAGTGCTTATGAATGCTAAAAGTATTGCCCGAAAAATGGAGATCGCCAGGCTAAAAGATTATGTTATTTCCGAAATTGATTCAGATCCGAACCTGAAAACAGAGTACTTTGAAGTTGTCCTGGAATCCGATATGATTCCATTGAAAAAATGGCCTGAAAAATCGCCTGTAATAGCCTGCATTGCTGTCAAAGCAGGACATATAAGGTTGATAGATAATATTAAATTTTCTTAGTATCTTTGCGGACTATGTATATAGAAATCCTTAAATCAAAGATCCACAGGGTATCGGTCACCGGAGCTAACCTAAATTATGTCGGAAGTATTGCTATTGATGAAGACCTGATGGATGCAGCAAACCTTATTGCCGGAGAAAAGGTGCAGGTCGTTAATATTAATAACGGTGAAAGGTTAGACACATACGTCATTAAAGGCAAAAGAGGTTCCGGTGAGATATGTATGAATGGACCAGCTGCCAGGAAAGTTATTGTCGGGGACATAATCCTTATAGTTGCTTATGCATGGATGGATTTTGATGAAGCAAACACTTTTAAGCCAAAGATCATTTTCCCGGACACCGCTACAAATAAACTCATCAATTAACTTTCCTTGAAAAAAAAAATCCTTAAAATTCTAAAGTTTACTTTATTCCTGCTGATCGGGATCTTTCTGTTATATTTTGCATTCAGAGGTATTGATGTCAAAAAATTATGGGCAATAATACTTAATGCGAAATATATATGGATAATTGTTTCCGTGGCTCTTCTGACTTTATCCCATCTTGTAAGGGCTTATCGCTGGAACTTGCTGATCGAGGCTATGAATTATCATCCCTCCTTTAAAAGTACTTTTTTTTCCATGATGGTAGGCTACCTTGCCAATTATGCATTCCCCAGGATCGGGGAAATCACCCGTTGTGGAGTTCTTGCTAAAACTGAGAAAATTCCTGCCGACAAATTATTTGGGACCGTCATAATTGAACGCGGAGTTGATGTTTTGACACTTATTATTTTTCTGGTTATCCTGATTACAACCAGATTTGAATTTTTCAGCAATTTTATCAAACCCCAGATATTTGATCCCTTTACCAGTTTTCTTTCATCCCTTTTCCATAAATCTATTATTATCTGGATAGTTGTAATAGGGGTGCCTGTTATTTTACTGTTTCTCGCTTACAGATACCGCTCAAGGCTGGGAAAATGGAAATTTTTCGTTAAACTCAAAAACATCATAAAAGGCATTATTTCAGGACTGAAAACAGTATACACAATGAAGCGGGGTTTTGCATTTATTGTGACTTCATTCTTAATCTGGATTTTTTACTGGTTGATGACTTATACTGCTTTTTTTGCATTTTCATCCACAGTTGATTTAAAGCTTATAGATGGTTTGTTTGTCTGTGTAATTGGAGCTTTTGCATTTGTTGTCCCCGTGCAGGGAGGAATAGGTGCATATCACTGGATTGTTTCTCTCGGGATGATGCTGTATGGACTATCCAGGGAAGAAGGCCTTGCCTTCGCAACAATTACTCATGGTTCACAGGCCGTGTGGACCATAATCCTGGGCACCGCTTCATTACTCATGATTATGTCCTTAAACCGGAATAAAAAAAATAATCCAGCCTGATTTTTCCGTTATTTTGTAATCTATGAATACATACAAAAGACTGAAAAATAAAATACTCACAAGAAATGAGCTGGATGATATACTGGATCAGATCAGAGAAAAGAGGCTTACAATAGTGTTTACCAACGGTTGCTTTGATATTCTCCATAAAGGCCATATCCGATATCTGGCTGATGCTTCTGAACTGGCAGATGTATTTATTGTTGGTCTGAATACTGATTCCTCAGTGAAAAGACTCAAGGGACCTAACCGACCTTTACAGGATCAGGAATCAAGAGCTATAAGCCTTTCAGCACTGGTTTTCGTTGATTATGTCGTAATGTTCGGGGAAGATAGCCCTTTGGAACTACTTAAAATAATAAAACCAAATATACTCGTTAAGGGAGGGGATTATCAGATTGAAGCTATTGTAGGATTCGATCTGGTAAGTTCCTACGGGGGCAAGGTAATTTCATTGCCCCTGGTAAAAGGATACTCAACAACTTCAATAATTAAGAAAATCAGTTCAGGGAACTAAAATGGCAAAAGCCCGTACAGAATTTGTATGCCAGACGTGTGGTGCAAAATCTCCCAAATGGATTGGCCATTGTCCTTCATGCAATGAATGGAACAGTTATGTAGAAGAGATTGTGGTAAGGGAAGAAAAACGGTCAGCATCACAAAAAATTCTGCAGAGTGTCCCCCGTAAAATAACAGAAATAACTGCCAGTCAAGAACACCGTATTAATACAGGGATGTCAGAGCTGAACAGGATCCTTGGAGGGGGACTTGTTCCCGGATCAACAGTTCTTATAGCCGGTGAACCGGGGATAGGTAAATCAACGCTTGCCCTGCAGCTTGCATTATTAATGAATACTCTGAAAATATTATATATATCCGGGGAGGAAAGTGCAGAACAATTGCGCCTGAGAGCGGAACGAATTGGTAAACTGCATGAGAATTGTTTTATACTTACAGAGACATTTCTTGAAAGTATACTGGATCAGATTTCAAATTTCATGCCGGAGCTGGTCATTATTGATTCCATACAGACTTTATACACCGATCTTATTGATTCATCCCCCGGGAGCGTTGCCCAGATAAGGGAATGTTCAAGCCGTTTAATAAGATATGCAAAGGAAAATCATATTCCGGTTATACTGATAGGCCATATAAACAAGGAAGGCCATATTGCCGGACCAAAAGTTCTGGAACATATTGTAGACACTGTTCTTCAGTTTGAGGGGGATGATGTCAATCTGTACAGACTTCTCCGCTCAGTGAAAAACCGATATGGTTCAACTGCTGATCTTGGAATTTTTGAAATGACCGGAACCGGATTAAAGGAGGTAATAAATCCGTCTGAGATACTTCTTTCACAATATGATGAAAATCTTAGTGGGATTGCCATCGCATCTACAATAAATGGAATAAGGCCTTTTCTGATCGAAGTACAGGCTCTTGTCAGCAGTGCTGTATATGGAACGCCTCAAAGATCAAGTACAGGATTCGATCTCAGAAGGCTGGGAATGCTGCTTGCCGTTCTGGAGAAGAGAGCTGGATTTCACCTCTCGGCTAAAGATGTTTTTCTGAATATTGCGGGTGGACTTAAGATCTATGATCCGGCTATTGACCTTGCTGTAATTGTTTCCATTCTTTCCTCGAATAACGACCATCCGGTAGATCCAAAAATATGTTTTGCTGCTGAAGTAGGCTTATCAGGTGAGATAAGGCCCGTTACCCGGATTGAACAACGAATATCCGAAGCTGAGAAACTTGGCTTTACAAAAATTTTCGTCTCCAAATATATTAATCCCAAGGCTTCCAATATTAAACGATTTAAAATAGGTATAGAATTTGTTGGAAAAGTTGAAGATGTATTTAAGCGTTTATTTAAATAATTATTACCTCTGAAAAATTAATTTTACTGTTGACTAATTTAGTTGTCATGGCAGAAAGCCTTATGATATCACCTGATTATAAACCTGCAGCGGAACCGTATCCCATACAGACTCCAGAAATACCAACCGGCGACACATATTATTTTACTACAGAAAGTGGTTTGAAATACCAGGTCAGATTTGGCAAGAAAAGAGATAATTACCTGGGAAATATTGTGAATTTCAGTGTGCTCAGTGAAGAATTTGAAGACGAGTATTCAGAGACAAACCGAGGCGAGGTTTACAGGGTAGTATCAACAGTAATTGAAATTATCAGGATCTTTCATGAATTCCACAAACACTCAGACTCGTATGAGTTTACCGGTGAATTCAAGGATACAAAAGATACAAAGGAAGCTAGCATTCGGACCAGGCTCTATTTCAAGTATGCCAATACGATCCTTGATAAGAAATGGAAACCATTTCTTGAAGGAAACAAAGTAACAGTAAAAAAAATCAAATAATCAGGAACTTTTAATATTTTGGCTCTCGGGAAAGAAGAAACAAAAGTTTAAGTATCTTACTTAAAATCCTCCTCCCATAACTCATCATCAAGGTAATTAGCTTTTATATCGTTTACCTGACAATCAATCTGCACATCAAATCCGGGGGGTTTTTCAAATTTGTCTTCAAGTTTAACATACACTGATGAATCATTATAAATTTTCTGTAAGTAAATCCCGAATATCGGTAAAGCCATATTTGCACCGGAACCAAGAGCCAGTTTGTCGAAATGAATTGACCTGTCCTCTGCGCCCACCCATATTCCTGTAGTAAGTTTTGGCAAAAGCCCCATGAACCATCCATCAGAGTGATTCTGTGTGGTTCCCGTTTTCCCGGCCATATCACTTTTAAAATTATAAGTGGCACGCAGTCTGATAGCAGTACCTCCATCAACAACACCCTCAAGCAGGTTGATCATTAAGTAGGCAGTCTGGGCACTGATAGCTTCATTCTGATCCGGCAGAAAGGTAGAAATGACATTTCCGTTTTTATCTTCTATCCTTGTGACAAAAATTGGTTCAATATACACTCCTTTATTTGAAAATGTGTTAAATGCACCCACCATTTCATAAAGAGACACATCTGATACGCCAAAAATAATTGATGGCACAGGCATAATAAAACTGGTAATTCCCATCTTCTTCACCACATCATCTATGATTGTCTGGGGCGGGAATTGTTTTACCAGCCAGGCCGAAATATTGTTGACTGAATGCGCTAATCCCCATTTCAATGTGACCATTTTCCCAAGAAATTCTTTGCCACCCGGACTTTCTGGAGTCCAGGTAGAATCCTTATCCACAAATGTCTGGGAAACATTGGGAACCTTATAACAGGGTGAATACCCTTCCTGCATTGCCAGGGTATATAAAAACGGCTTGAAGGTGGAACCTGCCTGGCGTTTTCCTAAAGTGACATGATCATACTTGAAATATCTGAAATCCGGTCCGCCAACATAAGCTTTTACATAGCCCGTGGAAGGATCCATCGACATCATACCTGATCTTAAGATATATTTATAATAAAGTACAGAATCCAGGGGAGTCAAAACGGTATCTATATCACCTCTTGTCCAGGAAAACACTTTCATCGGTACCGGGGTTTTGAAATTCTTCATAATAGAATCCTTTGCTATACCAGCCCTCCTCAGTGACCTGTACCGGTCCGTATTTCTCATAGATCTGTCAATAATTTCATCAATTTGCCTGTGTGTCAAATCCGCCGCAAATGGTGCATTTCTCATGCCTTTTTTTTCTGAATAAAAAGTCTCCTGCAGGTAACCACTCATATGTTCAGCGACTGCTTCCTCAGCATATTTCTGCAAGGTTGAATTGATTGTTGTATGAATCTTTAGTCCGTCCCTGAAAATATTATATGGCGATCCATCAGGTTTGAAATTCTTATTCGCCCATCCGTATAATGGATTTGTTTCCCATTCGATGCTATCCCTCTGGTAAAAACTATACATAAAGTATTTCTCCCGGTCAGGTTTTTCAGCACTTATGGTCATTTGTAAATATTGCCTGAAATGTGTTGCAGGTCCGCTCGTGTGATCCTGAACCATATAATTAAGTATAATCGGCAGAACACTTAAAGAATCAAATTCTTTGTCTGTTATATAATTATATCTTCTCATCTGGTTCAAAACTATATTCCGTCTCCACTGGGCCCGTTCGGGATTCACCACAGGATTGTATTTTGTCTGAGCTTTAAGGACTCCCACAAGAAGGGCCGCCTGTTCTATGGTCAGGGAATCAGGCGATGTATTAAAAAAGGTCTTGGCAGCAGATTTTATTCCATATGTATTACTCCCAAAAGGTACTGTATTCAAATACATTACCAGGATCTCATTTTTGGTATAATTCCGTTCAAGTTTTACTGCAGTATTCCATTCCTTGAATTTAATCACTCCAAGATGAATATTCCGTAACAGTCCCCACTTGTAATAAGCTGTATCT
>JBGPAO010000148.1:0-8205 GCA_041480755.1 Bacteroidia bacterium | reverse complement strand
GAGAGTAATGCTTCGATATCATAGAGATATCAAGGTTATCTGCAAGGACAGCAAACTCATAATTCAGGTCAATGCCATTATTCAGTAGTGCCATCCGGATAATTTTATTCAGAAGTTCCGGATCAATCCTTTCTTTAATACTCAGTGGAGGGAGGAGCATTTTTGAAATAACCTTATCCAGAAATGCCTGTTGTTCTTCCAGCTGGCTTTGAATTTCCTTGCGAAGATGGCTGGGTGAAATTAAAGTTACACTAGCAACTCCCTCAGTATCAACAATAATCTCCGGTGATTCATCAATCCAATCAGAATCTTCTGAAATGACTGTTATATTTCTGTGATCCCCTGACTGAGTTGAATGTTGAATTGCCCGGGTTTCTTTATTAAGTTGCTTTACTTTAGCATTTTTTTCAGAAATCCGTACAGAAACATCTTCAAGATATTTCGAAGCGCTGATCTGTAAATGAAAACTGGAATATCCTTCCCTGGTCAGGCTGGTATCAAATGGCTCAATTTGATTTATTATGTTGAAAACCGTTTCCTGTTGCCTGACTTCGTCTGTTACATCTGAGAGAGCATTGTTTACAAGCTGGTTGAACTGTTTCTCTTTAATATCAACCGCATTCCCAATCCAGTAGGACTGTACTATTATCAGTCCGGCCATTGCCAGCGACATAAAAACCGCTATTATCCATAAAAACCTTTTGCTCATTATGATACAAAGATAGGACTGTAGAGAAAGAGTTGATTATTTTTTAACATACTTTAACATACATTAAAAGTCCTTAACCTAAAATGAGGTTAGATTTGTCTCACAGATTCAACATAAAACAAATTAACGCTAAATCATGAAAAGAATTATACTTTTTAGTATTCTGAACCTGGTTGGCTGTGTGATAATAGTTAATCAGGCACAGGCACAAAAAACCGGCGGTAATAAAATAACTGTTCAGATAACCAGGGATGGAAAGATATTATCAGATACTTCATTTCTGCTTAAAGAAGGACAGGATCCGGAAGCCGTAAAGAAAGTCATAGGACATGTCCTTGAAGGCGATTTAAAAGTAATCTCAGGAAAAGAAGGCCATCAGAAAATGGTATGGGTTAGCTCAGGTGATGAAGAAAATATGTGGCATGCTGAAGAAATTGATGTCGATTTAGATACTGTAATGGAGCACGAAGGGAAGGTCATGGTTCATAAAGGGAATCATCCGGGAGAAATGCACAGGGAGGTAATAGTGAAGCATGGTCCTGAAGGTAAAGAATCCGAAGAAACCATCATTGTCGGAAGCGTTGATGAAATTGAGATAACAGAAGGAGATGAAGAAGGATCAAAGGTTATTGTAATTACAGAGAAAGGAGATAAGGAATCTGGCGTTCATCAGAAAACAATTAAGGTAATTGTTGAAGGTAATGATGATGTAGAGATTCTTAATGATGAGGATATGGAATTGATCAAAGAAGATAGTTCAGACAATGTGGATGTGTATGTTATCAAAAAAGATGATGGTACACAGGTTGTTAAGAAGGTGAAAAAGATAGAAGTCAGGGTGGAGGAAGAAAATCAGGACAATGACAAAGCCGAAGAACCCGTCTTGGAGCCAGCTCCAAAGCCCGATAAGAAAAAGAAATAGGTAGAAGTCTTTTCATAGGTAGAATTAAACCCCCGCTGATTTGGATATGAACGGGGGTTTTTCTTTTCGTCACGATAATTAAGAAAGAGACTCCCGGATTGCGGCTCTTGCCAGGATCCTCGTAGAATCAAACACTGGTAATGGAGAGTCGGAGGGTAATACTATTAAAGGGATTTCTGTACAACCCAGGACCACTGCGTCAGCTCCGGCAGATTTGAAGTCGTTTATCAATTGCATAAAAAATTTCTTTGATTCTGCTTTTATTCGTCCATAAACCAACTCATCCATTATGATCCTGTCAACCTGGTTGCGTGAATTCTCATCCGGGATCATATATTCCAGTCCCTGGCCGGCAAATACATCAGCATAAACGGGACCTGTCATAAGGTACTTAGTGCCAAGAACAAGAACACAGGAATATTCATTCCGGATAATCAGTTTTGTAACTTCCCCTGCAATATGAAGCCATGGAAGGGATGATTTCGGCATAACTAAAGGGAAAGCCTGGTGGATAGTATTGTCCGGGCAAATAAGGAAAGTGGCACCTGCCTTTTCCAGTTTTTCTGCCGACGACAGCATCAATTTTGCCACCCCTTCCCAGTCGTCCAAATAAATACATTCCATGTATTTGCTGAGGGGATGAGTATGCATACTAATTTCGGGATGATTATGTTTTCCCATTAACTCTGTTGCTTCCAGGCAAATGGTCTGGTAACAAAGTGCCGCCCCTTCAGCACTGCATGCAACGATTCCAATATGTCTGGCCATTGATTTTTACCTCCTCTTCCAGATTATTTATTACACTAATTTATTTAAAATTTTTCATTCAGAATTCAGAAATCAGAATTCAGAATTTCTTTTATTAATTTAGATCAAAATTCAAACTCCATGGATTATCCAGAGTATTTTGCACAGTTTTATGACATCATTTATGATTCAATCCGTTCCCATGTGGATACAGAAGCAAAAGCATGGTAAAGTTCCTTCTAAAGAAGATCGGGCCGGAACAGCATAAAAGAGTAAGCATCCAGGGTGCGGCAAATTTCCGGTTCCCTTTCAAATTTGACCTGATAATAGCTCCTTTCAGGTTTTATTTCCGTTACGAGCTGGAGCATCTGATTAAAAGATCAAAGCTTACACTGGAAAAAATATGGGGTGATTTTGAGGAAGGGGATTTAACAGGAGATTCTAAAGAATTTATAGTTGTCTGCAGAAAATGAATTTTTTATGCAGATTCCCAATCAAAAATATATTCGTCACCTCATGGTCTTTTTGAGTATTCCCATAACTCCTCTTATAAATGTAGCACTGGTCAGTACTTTAACTACCGGGTTTACTACGCTTCTTCTGCTTCTGCTGTATGTTGTGCGGGGAGTGCTTGTGGGTGCACGTTTTGTCTCCATCTCCCATTCTTTTCTTGCTGCCTCCCGGGCTTCTTCTTTCTCAATTGATTCAATTTTCCTGCTCAGCATTTCATAGGCGCTTTCCCTGTCAAATGTCTGGTTATATTTTTTCACCAGTTCAGATGAATAATTAATTGAGGAAATTTCTTCGGGTGATAAAATATCCATTCTGCTCATTGGTGCCCTGACCATCGTAACTGCAAGTGGTGTAGGGATACCCTTTTCATTAAGGGCAGTCACTAGTGCTTCGCCGGTTCCCAGAGAAGTAAGCACCACATCTGTCTTGTAATAATCCGAAATAGGAAAGTTCTCTGCTGTAAGTTTAATGGCTTTACAGTCTATAGCGGTAAAAGCTCTCAGGGCATGCTGCACTTTCAGACCAAGCTGTGCGAGGACGCTATTAGGCACATCCATTGGATTCTGCGTTACAAAGAAAAGGCCGATCCCTTTGGAGCGGATTAGCTTGACAATGGTTTCAATCTGTTCGAGAAGAGCTTTGCTTGCATTATTGAAAATCAGGTGCGCTTCATCAATGAAAATGACCAGTTCGGGTTTGTCAGCATCACCCTTTTCAGGCATCTGGCTGAAAACCCCGGCTAAAAGGCAAAGCATAAAGGTAGAGAAAAGCTTTGGTTTATCCTGAATATCAGTAAGTCTGATAATATTGATATAGCCGTTCCCGTTTTTATCAACCCTCATCAGATCATGAATATCAAAAGAAAGTTCCCCGAAGAAAAGACCGGCGCCCTGTTGTTCAAGCTCAATTATCTTCCGGAGAATTATGCCTGTCGAAGAAGTAGAAATTGTTCCATAATCACGTTCAATTTCCTCCTTTCCTTCTTCTGAAACATATTGAATAACTTTTTTAATATCTTTCAGATCCAGAAGAGCCATCTGACAATCATCACAGTATTTGAAGATGATTGACAGAATACCTGACTGGGTATCGTTAAGGTCGAGAACGCGTGAGAACAGAACAGGACCAAATTCAGATATTGTAGCACGCATACGGACTCCATCCTGCTGTGACAGCGACATAAGTTCGACAGGAAATGCTTTTACTGAATAAGGCAGATTAATTTTTGCATGTCTCTCTGTAATGAAGGGCTTCACTTCCCCCGCTTTTGCAATACCGCTCAGGTCGCCTTTTATATCCATTACCAGGACAGGCACACCTTTTTCAGAAAGTTGTTCTGATATAACCTGAAGTGTCTTGGTTTTTCCAGTACCGGTTGCGCCGGCTATCAATCCATGCCGGTTCATTGTTTTAAGAGGTACTTTAATATGGGCATCCGCAATTGCCTCACCATCCAGCATTGCTCCTCCCAGGATCAGATGATCTCCCTGACAGGCATAACCATCTGTGATATGTTTGAAAAATTCTT
The DNA here is from genome assembly GCA_041480755.1 of Bacteroidia bacterium. Taxonomy (GTDB): domain Bacteria; phylum Bacteroidota; class Bacteroidia; order Bacteroidales; family SM23-62; genus LJUQ01. The sequence continues at coordinate 3,786 of JBGPAO010000148.1, read as the reverse complement.
CTTTTTTATTCATGGTCAGGATAAATTGACAGGTTAATTTTGAATTTATGCAATTTAATGATTTCAACACAAATTTCTCAATTTCAGATATTACTAAGAAGGTGGAATAAATTATCAGAAGATTAGTTTTTTCTTTGACTTGAGTGTCAGGGGATCGATTTCGAAGGCCGTTGTCAGGATATCAATTTTTTTAAGTTTATTGACTAACTGGACAGGGAAAGTTTTATTGTAATCACCGGATATTTTCAGAAGATAATCAATGTTCTTCATATCTTCAAGGAAGAAGCCGTTATCGCAGCGATTGGAGAAAAGATCATAATGAAGCTGTGTCTCAGGATCGGAATACTGGTAAAGTGAAAATTCCTGGTCATTGCCTGTTCTGGGATTATGGATCTGCAGGTTTTCGGCACGTTTGAATGCCATTTTCAGGTATAAATTAATTGCCCAGCTAACCCTGTAATCATTTTCATGAGATGAGATTCCGATAAGGAGGAAGTGAAAATCATCTTCAACTACCAGTTTATGTAATTTCTTTATCAAGTCAGTGAGCTATTTTTTCAAGTGCTTCTTCTGCAGCTCTTTGTTCGGCATCTTTTTTCGAGTAGCCTGTACCTGATCCTAATTCCTCATCCTGTAATACTACCCGTGATACAAAGACAGGATCACGGCTTCCATCATTTGTTTCCTGGCTCAGGAATGATATCTCCTTTTTGTTTTTCTGGGCCCACTCAATAATTCTGCTTTTAAAATCTGATTCTTTTCTGGACAGTCTTTCGAGATCGAGGTGTTTAACCAGGATTTTTGTTATAACAAATTTTTTTGCCCTGTAATAACCTTTATCAAGGTATATCGCGCCTATTATTGCTTCCAGGGCATTGCCCAGTATATTGGCTTTTTCCTGGTGCTGATTTCTGTTTGTAATAATAAGGGAAGAAATCCCCAGTAAATAAGCAAGCTTATTTAATTCTTTCCGTTTAACTATTTTAGATCTCAGCTGTGTCAGGAAACCTTCATCGCTTTCAGGGAACTGAAGGTAAAGATAATCAGCAATAATAGCATTCAGGATCGCATCCCCAAGGTATTCAAGCCGTTCGTTATTGACAGATGTCCCGTCAGGAAGAGTAAGGCATGCAGATTTATGCGTTATTGCCAGTTCATATAAATCAGGATTGCCAGGCAGAAATCCTGTAATTTTTCTGAACTGGCTATAAATATTGGGTTTACCTGAAAAGGGTAAACGTATCAGCCGAAAAAGTACACGAAACAAATTAATCAGGAGATTTTCTTAAAAATTACCGATGTATTATGTCCGCCGAAACCAAAGGTATTGCTGAGGGCGGCTTGTACAGTTCTTTTCTGCGCTTTATTGGGAGTAATATTTAGTTTCTCATCAATCTGGGGATCCGGTGTCCTGAAATTTATTGTCGGAGGTATGATATCATTTTTAGTTGCAAGCACAGTTGCAATTGCCTCTACAGCGCCTGCGGCACCGAGTAAATGACCGGTCATTGATTTGGTCGCACTGATATTCAGTTTGTATGCATCTTCCCCAAAAACATCTTTAATTGCTTTTACCTCGGAAATATCCCCAAGAGGAGTAGCTGTACCGTGAACATTAATATAATCGATATCATCAGGTTGCATGCCGGCATCCCGAAGAGCATTAATCATGACCAGTTTTGCACCCAGTCCTTCGGGATGGGGAGCTGTCAGATGATAGGCATCTGCTGACATGCCTGCACCTGCCACTTCTGCATAGATCGGAGCACCCCTTCTTACAGCATGTTCATATTCTTCAAGGACCAGGCCAGCTCCTCCTTCACCCATAACGAAACCATCCCGATCCTTATCAAAAGGACGTGAAGCCCTTTTGTAATCCTCATTGAATGTCGACAAGGCTCTCATAGAGTTAAAACCTGCAATCCCACATTCAATTATAGTAGCTTCAGATCCACCAGCCAGAATAATATCTGCCCATCCGATGCGGATGTAGGTAACTGCATCAATGATAGCATGTGTTGAAGAAGCGCAGGCAGACACTGTAGCATAATTTGGCCCCCGGAATCCATATTTTATGGAAATCAATCCGGCAGCAATATCAGGGATCATTTTAGGAATAAAAAAAGGACTGAACCTGGGGATCTTACCACCTTTGAAAAAGTCCTCCAATTCTTCCTGGAAAGTTGAGATTCCTCCGGTACCGGATGTCCAAATTACACCAACACGATTTGTATCAACCTTCTGGGGATCAATACCGGAATCAGTTATGGCTTCTTTTGCAGCAACAAGTGCATACTGTGCAAAGAGATCAAGTGATCTGATCTCCTTCCGGTCAAAATGCTGAGCGGGGTCGAAATTTTTTACCTGACAGGCAAATTTCGTTTTGTGGTTTTCAGTATTGAAACGCGTAATCAGTTCCGCACCACTGACACCGTTGATAAGTCCCTCCCAATATTCCTTAATATTATTACCTATTGGGGTGATGGCCCCGAGGCCGGTCACCACAACCCGTTTAAGTTCCATATGTGAAGGGATTTTAAGAAGAAATTACTTTGCGTTTTCTTCAATGTATTTGATTGCTTCTCCGACGGTGCTAATGCTTTCAGCCTGGTCATCAGGAATGCCGATGTTGAATTCTTTTTCGAATTCCATGATTAATTCTACAGTATCGAGAGAATCGGCTCCGAGGTCATTGGTGAAGCTGGCTTCAGCAGTAACTTCACTTTCATCGACACCTAATTTGTCAACGATAATTGCTTTAACTCTGGATGCAATGTCTGCCATAACAGTAGATTTTAGTTATACTTAAGGTTTACTTATTGAAAAAACTTTGCAAAGAAATGGAATTCTTAATAAAAAACAAACAATTTGATTTTTTCCGGGGATAAAAATAAGATATTTTGCTTTCTTTTAGTCAAATTTGTTAAAAATTAATAGTTTTTGCCTGAAAAAGTACTTAATAAAAACTCTAACTAAATGAATAAGAGGAAGATAGCAATTTTTGCTTCCGGGTCGGGCACTAATGCGCAGAGAATTATTGAATATTTTTCTGGAAATCCGCAAATAACTGTTTATCTGGTACTTTCAAACAAACCCGATGCTTACGTGCTGGAGCGTGCAAAAATACTGAATGTTCCATCCGTTGTATTCAACAGGCATTCTTTTTATGAAACTGACGAGATCACCGGGCTGTTGAAAAAAGACGGTATTGACTTAATTGTTCTTGCAGGATTTTTATGGCTTATCCCCCTGAACCTGATCAGGGTTTACCCTGGAAGAATCATCAACATCCATCCCGCTTTGCTGCCAAAATACGGCGGCAAGGGAATGTACGGTGCCCGTGTGCATGAGGCTGTCATACAGAGCGGTGACAAAGAATCCGGGATATCAATTCATTATGTGAACGAGAAATATGATGAAGGCAGTATTATTTTCCAGGCAAAGTGCGAGGTTTTAAACGATGATACACCTGATTCCCTTGCGCACAGGGTGCATCAGCTTGAGTATAAGCATTATCCGGAGGTCATTGAAAAAGTCGTCAGGGGATTAGAAGATTAAAGATCCCGATTTTCATCGGGACAGGTTTTGAAAATTTTGAATGGGGCTGTATTACAACTCCATTTAAATGAAAGCGCCAAATATGTGATCAAAAAATTAAAGATCTGGCAGAAAATTTAGGTGGGGCTATATCATCTCTCCATTTAACTGAAAGCGCCGATTATCGCTTTGATTCAGAGTAAATATTTTGATCTCTAATTTCCACATACAAATGTTGTTGCAACACAG
>JBGPAO010000147.1:0-8226 GCA_041480755.1 Bacteroidia bacterium | reverse complement strand
TATTAAAATATGTTATTTTTGTAACATAATTTAATAAACATATAACATAAATTATCAAAAGCGTCACAAATGTAATTTAATAAATTCAGAAATAAAATGTTTTTTATCATAATAATCAACTGCTAACTTAATTTAGAAACTATGAATTGCATTATTATGAAACTTTAATAACTTGCAGATCCCGTTCGCTGTGCTCACGGGATTAGTTCGGCTATGATATTTCGCTGCGTTTCACTCGCAAAATATCAGCCTCACTAACTTGCAACCTGTAACCTTGTAACCTGTAACCTGTAACCTGTAACTTCTTACCATGAAACCAAGAACTTTACTAACATTCCTGTTATATTTAATTGCGCTTCACTCATTTTGTGTGGGCATAGCACTGATTGTTCTGCCGCTCTCTACGTTGGAGTATTTTGGTTATGAGGGGTATACGGGAGGTTTTTTCAAGGCCCAGGCCGGGATTTTTCATATTGTAATGAGCATAGTATATTTTGTAGCTGCACGGGATATTGATAAGTACAGGATATTAATTTATCTGACTCTGACGGCAAAATTTATTGCGACTGTTTTCCTGCTTGGATATTATTTTATTTTTGGACAGATATGGATGGTTCTTGTATCGGGAATCGGCGATTTACTAATGGGATTGTGTGTACTGCTGCTATGGAGAGCCTATCAGAAAAAGCCTGGGCTGTAACCTCGGCGTGATATATTGCTATCAACCAGATTAGAGAGCAGTCAGCTGGATTAAAGAGGAAAGGAAGGCATGATTAAATCTGTTCCTTAATAACTGACAGATCCTGGGACAGATCCTGTTCAATACTTCCAAAGAAAGTGTCTTCCAGGTTTGATATGATCTGTTTAAGGTTACCTACATTCTGGAAATTCACTCCTGTATCAGTTATTTTGGTCATATCATCTGACTGACTTTCGAAAACTTCGAATGATTCTTCCATTTCGTCAATACACATTTGTACGGAAATACTTACGGAACTGAAAAGCATGTCCCGTATTTCTTTAGCATTCGGATCTATATTCAGTTCGGACAGGATAATGTGCTCAAAATTAGTCAGGAAATCTACCGGTTCGCTGACGCTGAAGCCCTCTTTGAACCTCCTGAAAGCAACGGCCTGAATGTATTTGCGAACCAGGATCCTGTCGCCGACCTTAATACTGGTGGCAATAAGCTGGTAAAGCATTGTAATATACCACTTCAGGACCATCGGATCCATTTTCTGGTAATTCGGGAAATAATCGATATTATCTTTAAGGTTGATAAAGTCGAACATTTTATTGATTACCAGTTCCCTGTTTTTCAACATCAGATCATACGCCTGTATATTAAACCTGCTGGCAGTTCTGATCATCTGAGTTTCATTCCTGACATTCCATTCAATAGAATGATTCTTCATATTCTCAATGAGGAAAAGCAGCCGTCGCTTTAAATCATTACGGGATGAAGGCTCCCAACCAAGAGTATTAATTGTAAAGCTGGAATCGACGACAAGCTTTGTATCCAGGTAATTCATCATCCATGGCCTTTCAAAGGGTTTTGTCCCAAACAGGTCACCAAAAAATGCCCTGATGGTCACCCCCGGAAGTGCAATTGCTTTTGGTATTTTAAAAGACCTTATCGGATGACCGAAATAGTACCTGGTCGCAGCTTCAAAAAGTTCATTGTGTGAAATCGTACCTGATGGACTGGCGCAAAAAATGGTTTTTTGCGGCAGGGTGTCTGATTTACTGATTACAGTGTGTATCAGTTTGATAAGGTCGTTAATATGAATATACGTTATACTTGTTGTCCCTTTCCCGCCAATTATCCTGGCATTCCATTTCTTGGAGAACCATGTGTTGAGAAATGCAAAAAGCGGTGGATATTCGCACCAGTCGCTATATACAGCCGCCAGCCTCAGAATTGTATATGGGAAAATTGTGGAATAATTCATGATCAGCTCTTCCGCTTCTCTTTTTGTATTGGCGTAAGGGAAATTAGCATCAACAGGGGATTGTTCATCAAGCATCTGTCGGGGATCTTTGCCAAACTTGCAGGCTGCAAGCGAACTGGTAAAAATAAACCTTTTGATATTAAGATACTGGGCAAGCTTGAGGACGTTACGGGTTCCGCCAACATTTGTATACTTGTATTCAGGTCTGTCCTTCAAAAGGAAATCATAATATCCTGCCAGGTGAACCACAAAATCAGCACCACCATACTTGTTTACACTCCGGACTACTTCCTGAAGGTTGGAGAAATCACCGACATCTACCTGGGACCAGAGTACGTTTTCATGCCTGGGTATACCAGCCTCATTCTGAGACCTGCGTGCCAGGCAGAAAAGTCTGTAATTTTTAGCACTTGCCTCAATAAAATGCTTGCCAATAAAACCGGAAGCACCTGTTAATATAATGCCAGGCAGATCCTTATTCATCTGAAGGTCTAATCTGCGTTATTAAAAAAATAATTATAGTGAAACTGAAAGTTAATGAATAATAATATTATAAATAAGGGGAAGTTACTTTAACCTGATAATGAAATTATCAAATTGATTATAAACCAATTATCAAATATAATTCTGCGATCCCCTGATCTCTCCTTTTCTCCTGTAAATATTAAATAAGTCGGTTCCATGTTTTATTTCCGCATGGGTACAGCCAACCCTGTTGCATATCCCAATACAGTTGCAATAATTTCCCTGTTTATCACAAAACAGGGTGACCATATCACCTCCACATTCACACGGAGCATACACAGGAAGAGGCACATTACAGATCGGACATAATAACTCTAATAATTCACCTTCTTCAAGATCAATATCGAGTGTGACCTTTGATTTATCTCCACATACAGGGCTGAGTGCAATAAAACCTGTTTTTCTCGCTTTCTTTACCTTGATGAGGATTCCACTCTGCCCTTTAATATCGACTTTAGGACTTACAAGGTTATGTCCGTTGGGACAATAGCATTCCTTGATAATAATTTCTTCCTCCGCAGGTCGGACCTTTTTCTTCTTTTTCCTTAGTATGCTCGGAAAATGAAGCATCCCTTTTGCCGTAAATCTTCTCATTCCGGAATTATTAAAATTTAATAAGTAATCATTTCCTTAAAGTTTTTTCACCTAAATGTCTATTTATATAGGCTAACTTCCACCTCCGAAAATTACCTGCTTCTCAGAAATTGTTTATTTTTTTTATAAAATTAATGATTTCAGACCGTATTTTGTCATATTGTCCACTAATATTATCACTTAACTTCTCTTCCAGGTAAAGATCACGATAAATCTCAATTGCAATTATATGTATCTGCTGTGGGATTTTAAATCCTAATCTTTTACCTGTATCCAGGGTTGTTATGAAAGATGCATCGTGCTCAGATGACAAATGCAAAGTTTCCCTGAAATTGTCCAGGCCATAATGGTGAATGGTCCCAACTTTACAATCGTTCCCGCATGTCGTGTCAATTATGAGGAGAGAATCATATCCCTCAATTTGATCGAGAATATTTAATCCTCCGGTGTAAGAAAATGCGTAATTAGTTTCAGGAAAATATCCTTTCTGAGACAGGTCATTAACCATTATCAAACCCAGGCTCTCATCGCCGAGCACCTCATTTCCGAGGCCCAGGATCAGTATTTTTTTTGTGCCGCCCAATCAGTCTCCCGGTACTTAAGATCAGTAAAATGGAAGAAATGATGCATCTTGTTTGTGAGCATTTAAGTGCTTATAATACTACAGTTGATGCATCTTGTTTGTAAACACTTAATTGCTGTTAATACAATAGTTGATGCACCTTGTCCGTGAACAATTAGATGCACCTTGTCTGTGAATAATTAACTTCTTTTAAGGGTCCGGATTATATTTCCACTGCTGTCCCTGAAAACAAGAACCAATGGCATTTCTCCCGGGCGATGATGTGTGGCGCATGAGAAACATGGATCATAAGCCCTGAAAGCCATTTCAACCATATTAAGGGCACCATCATCCACTGCGACCCCTTTCTTAATAATATTCTGAGCTGCTTTTTTCAGAGACATGCAAATGGCCGCATGATTATTTGTAGTACCGACTATCAGGTTCGCCCTTACGACGATACCTTTTTCATCAGTAACATAATGATGGGTCAGGGTACCTCTTTGGGCTTCCACTGTACCTACACCTTCCGAAGGAGTTTTAGTGAGAGGGGCGCGGAGTTCTTTGCCGGTGATTTCGGGATCGCGGGCAAGCTCCAGTGCATGTTCGGAAGCATAAAGAAGTTCTATCAGCCGGGCCCAGTGCATTGCCAGTGTAGCATGGACTGGCTTACCGCCCAGAGTGGAATACATTCTTTCATATTCTGCCTGTGCAAGTGGTGTAGCCATTCCGTCGGCAGCATTCAGACGGGAAAGAGGTGTGGCATGATAAACCCCTGATTCCTGACCGTCAACGAAACCTTTCCATCCTATTTTTTTCAGGTACGGAAATTTCAGATAGCTCCATGGCTCAACCCTTTCTGCTATATAATCGGTATAATCTTTCGGATCGTATTTATAGAGTTCCTTCCCTTCAGTATCCACTACTCTGACCTTACCATCATAGAAATTAACCTTGTTATTTTTATCAACAAGCCCCATGGAGTGAAGTTTCAAAGAATAAGGACCGTTAACGATAATATCTACGTAAGTTTTATTTGCAAGGACAACATCATTGAATATCTTAAGCGAGAATTTCGAAAACTCGATAAATCCTTTGGCCTTTACTTCAATATCTTTTCGCTGTTCTTCAGTCAGACCTTTTCTCACTCCACCAGGGATATTCAGAACCACATGGGTCTGGTGCCCTCCGAGCAAAGCCTGTATTTCCTGTGCAATCCTGCGCTGCTTGATGACCTCGGTACCTATTTCAATTCCAACCTTATTGATAACCCCCAGTATATTTCTTTCAGCAGCCGGAGCTGTTGGGCCGACAACGAAATCAGGGGCTGCAAGAGCATAAAAATGAGCAATATGGCTATGAACAAAATGAGCCATATAAAAGAGTTCCCTGATTTTTTTTGCAGTGGGAGGGGGTTCCACCCCATAAACTGCATCTGCAGCTTTCCCTGATGCCATATGATGACACCCGGGACATACCCCGCAGATCTTTGTAACAATCTGAGCCAATTCTTCAACCGGCCTTCCTTCACAGAATTTTTCAAATCCTCTCAGTTCGGGCACCTGGAAATATACATTTTCCACTTCACCGTCATCTCTCAGGAATATTTCAATTTTTCCGTGGCCTTCGAGCCTTGTTATAGGATCTATCGTGATTTGTTTCATAGAATTTTCCTCCTTAAGATTGAGCCGGGAAGACTGAAACGATAAAATGTCCCGGCAGGATCATCGATTGTTGCGACAATATTTTCAACATCTTTGGGATCATTGGCGTCTATCATGGTCCCGATGGCAGACATCATTTTAGCCCCCGGATCCGTCACGTCAGGTGGCGGGCCATAACAACCGCGGCATGGGGCATTCCCCTTTATGCAACGATAACCGCAACCACTCCTCGTAGCCGGGCCAAGACATATCACACCCTGTTCAAGGAAGCATGTAACACCATCATCCTGGATCTGGGTGGGACGGTAAAAATGTTTAATAAGTTTATTATCTGATTTTTTCCTTTCACACTCATCACATTGTGATTTAGCCAGGGCACCTACTACTGATCCTTTAGGTGGTAATTCCGCACCGGTAACAATAGCCATGAAAACTTCAACCAATCTTTCGGTTTGGGGAGGACAACCTGGCATATAATAGTCAACATCAGTAACCTGGTTCAGTGTCCTGACATCATTATAAAATTCAGGCAGTTCGAGTTCTCCTTCCGGGACTTTATACTTCGTAACAGGGTGAATCTTATCAGGATTGATGGTAGATTCGGTCTCTTCATATATACGCCTGAAAATAGTTTCCTTATTCCAGAAGTTCCCCAGTCCTGGTATTCCGCCAAGATGAGCGCATGAGCCATAAGCAACCAGGAGTTTTGATTTCTTCCTGAGCAGGTGGGCAATATGTTCATTCTCACTGTTCCTTACTGCACCATTGAACAGGGTGATATCGATCGAACCGTCAGGCATTGCTTCTACATCCTTATATTTAATATCCAGTGCAATAGGCCAGAAAACAAGGTCGGCGGCTGCAACCACGGCAAATAGCTTCTCATGAACATCCAGAACTGAAATACAGCATCCTCCGCAGGCTGCACCCCAGTATACAGCCATTTTAAGTTTTGGTTTCTCCTGATTCTTTTCCATTTAATTATCCTCCATTATGAGAGTGTTTCTATATTATGCCTGATTTCGCATGGACCAAGGTTTGTAACTGTTTCGGTCATTTCATCTGCCAGCTGGGCGAATTGTTTCCCTTCGCTTGCACTGATCCACGCAAGCCTCAGCCTGTCTTTATGAATGCCCATCTGCTGTATATATTTTTGCAGAAGGTAATACCTCCTGAGGCATTTATAGTTACCTTCATGATAATGGCAATCTCCGGGATGGCAGCCGCAGATTAAAACTCCATCAGCTCCTTCACGAAAGGCTGATAATACAAAAGTCGGTTCAACCCTGCCTGAACACATCACCCGGATAATCCTAATGTTCGGTGCATATTTCATCCTGGATGTACCTGCCAGGTCTGCCCCAGTGTAAGAGCACCAGTTGCATAAAAATGAGACAATTGTTGGTTTGAAACTCATATTGCTAGATTTATTAAATTTCAGTTACTTCGAGGCTCATGACTCCTTTGATCTGTGAAAGGATCTGGAGATCTGTAAAGTGCCTGCTCCTTATTGCGCCAGTGGGGCATGCTGAACCGCAGGTACCGCATCCTTTGCATAATACTTCATTAACTACAGATACTTTCTTTTCCTCATCGAAATGGATGGCTTTATAGGGGCAGACTTTAATGCAGGTCTGACATCCGCAACAGATATCTTCATTAACGACTGCTGTAGTGACCTCAACCTCAACTTTACCTCTTGATATAGTACCCAGGATCCGTGCTGTCGCAGCTCTGGCCTGCGCAACAGAATCGGTGATATCCTTTGGACCCTGGCAGCTGCCTACAATATACACACCATCGGTGGTTGTTGCGACAGGATCGAGTTTCGGATGCTTTTCAATGAAAAACTGGTTCCCGCACATACTTACTCCGACTGAATGAGCAACCGATTTTGCATCTTCATGTGCTTCCATTCCGACCATAAGAATGATAAGATCTGCAGGGACTTCAATTCTTTCACCTGAAAGTCTTTCATCCATTTCCAGGATCATTTCAAATTTCTCATTCGGTGCGGCCTTGCTTATTTGCGGCATGCCGATTCTCGGTAATCCTTTTTGCTGGTCGAAATTCAGGAACATTACATTCCTCCTGCCAGTCTGAAGGTAGAACTCTTCGCAGTCTTTACCGAAAGCGCGCATATCAGCATAAATATCAAAAATCTGGGCATCCGGAATAGCACTGCGAAGCTGGTTGGCATATTTCAAAGCGATCATGCAACAGGTCCGTGAACAATATTCATGATAGTCGGGATGTCTGCTTCCCACGCAATGGATAATGGCAATATGCTTTGGCTCCTTACCTTCTTTTGTCTCAATCCTGCCCTTTTTGAGCATTTGTTCAAATTCCACAGATGTAATTACATTGGGCAGCTTGCCATATCCATATCCGACAATGACTTTGGGATCGAATGGTTTCAAACCTGTGGCAACAACTATATTCCCGAATTTAAGATTGACCTTTTTACCATTTTGACTGATATCAGTCTCAAAATTACCGACATAACCATAGACTTCATCTAAAGTTGTATTAAGGAAAACCTCTATATTTGGATGATTCAACACTCTCTTTATCCTTGGTGCGAGCAATTGGGAAGCGCTTTGCATGTGCGGGAAAGTAAGATCAATTCTCGCGGTATGTCCGCCCAGATAATCGGCTTTTTCAACAATATAGACCTTTTTACCCGCATCAGCTATTTCAAGTGCAGCTGTTATGCCTGAAATGCCACCTCCTATAACCATAGTAGCAGGATTGATGTCTACAGTTCGTCTGTCAAGAGGTTCATGGTATGCCACACGTGTTACAGCTCCAATAATCAGTGCTTTAGCCTTTCTGGTCGCTTCATCCCTGTCGGTATGAACCCAGGAAACCTGTTCCCGTATATTGGCCATCTCAAACAAATACGGATTCAATCCAGCATTCTGTAATG
>JBGPAO010000146.1:0-8241 GCA_041480755.1 Bacteroidia bacterium | reverse complement strand
TGCCCAGATAGTAAATGAAACCGATGAGCCGATGACATACTCTTATTATCGCCAGGTCAGAAAAGGATATGCTGCAAAAAATGCTCCTACTTATATTGATAAATCAAAGCTGGTTAAAAAAACTGTATCGTCAAAATCAAAAATGTACAAATGCAGCGCCTGCGGATATATTTATGATGAGGAAAAAGAAGGAATAAAATTTTCAGATCTTCCTGACGATTGGAAATGTCCTGTATGCGGTTCAGAAAAAGAATATTTCACTGAAGTTTAACAATTAAAAATAATAACAATGGAAAAATCATTAAAAGGTACAAAAACAGAGAAAAATTTATTAAAAGCTTTTGCCGGTGAATCACAGGCAAGGAACAGGTATGAGTTTTTCGCAAGCGTAGCCAAAAAAGAAGGGTACGAGCAGATTGCAGCTATTTTCATGGAAACTGCCAGCCAGGAAAAGGAACATGCAAAGCGTTTTTTTAAGTTTCTGGAAGGTGGGATGGTTGAAATAGCTGCCAGTTATCCGGCGGGTATGATCCGGACGACAAAAGAAAATCTGAAAGCTGCTGCTGAAGGGGAGAATGAAGAATGGACCAAACTTTATCCGGAATTTTCAGAAACAGCAAAAAAGGAAGGGTTTCAGGAAATTGCCACTACATTCAAACTGATCGCTAAAGTTGAGACAGAGCATGAGCGAAGATATATCAAACTATTGCAGAATATATCGGAAGACAAAGTGTTTTTGAAGAGCGGGAAAGTGTGGTGGAAATGCATGAATTGCGGATATGTTTATCAATCGGAAAAGGCACTTGAAGTTTGTCCGGTCTGTCAGCATCCAAAAGCATTTATGGAAATCAGGGAAGAGAATTATTAGGAATATTTTTACGCTCCGGGATAAATATTTCCCGTAAAATTGAACAATCAATTGAAATAATAAATAAACATGAAAGCTATATTAATTATGAGCTTCTGCTTTTTAACATTAAGTTGCGCCACCCAAAAAGACCGGCCTGAATCAATTCGTGGAATAACTGAAATATCATTTGGTAAAGGCGGGGGATTTACGGGTATGACTGAGGAGTATCTTATAACCGGTAATGCCGAAGTGTTTAAAATAGTTAATAGTGAGCGGACAAAAATTATCCAGGTAACAAAACCGGTTGTCAGGGAAATTTCAAAACAAATCAAAGATCTGCAATTCAAAGATATAAAGCTCTCAGAGAAAGGCAATATGACCTATTTTATTAAGGTATCCGCAAATAAGTACAGCAACATAGTTACCTGGTCAGATTTAACAGATACACCGGAGATAAAGGAATTGTATAAAACACTGGTAAAAACTTTAACACCTGAATAAATGAAAAAAACGGTGGTTTTTGTTTTAGCATTGATCTGCCTTGCATTGCCTGGATTTGCGCAGCAAGGGAATAGTTTTAAGAGTTTTAATAAAAAGCCGCCGGGGACGACAAAACACGATCTAACTTTTAAAAATATTTCCGGAAAAAATAATCTGAAATCAGCATCAAATTTCACAAAGCTTCCCGTTTCAGGTAAAATGATAATACCGGAATTTAATCAGGATGATCCGGTCAAAAATCTGATCAGGGTATCAGGCTCTCCAATTTTTTTCGAGAAAGGTAAACAGCATCTGAAATCAACCCATTCTATTCCCGTTGAGGAGCAGTTTTACTCATTTTTCGATGAGACGAAATCAATAACAAAGCTTACTGATCCATGGGAAGAATTGGAGATACTTAATATAACAACAGATAATTCAGGGATTATTCATGTTAAAGCGCAACAGCTGTTTCATGGAATAAAAATATATGGTGCAGAGTCCTGCTTACATATAGGTAAGGATAAAGATATTTTCACCGGAAGAATAATATCAGTTAATCCAAAGGTCAGTATTGATCCTGAATTAACAATGGAAAATGCTGTAATTGCTGTAAAATCCGATGTGGGTATTAAAACTGTTCTGAAGGAATTATCAGCTAAAGAGAAATCTTTCCTCGGCTATGATTCTCCTGAATCAGAGCTTGTGATTTATGAAGGTAAGCTTGCTTATAAAATTTCCATCCGTCCTAACTTTATTGAGGAATGGAAATATTTCATTGACGCAGGAAATGGGGAAATATTATTCTCTTACAATAATACTTATTCTGATGGGCCGGCAAATGCAAATGCACTGGACCTGAACGGCATATCAAGAGCAATCAACACTTATCTTGAAAATGGCACTTATTTAATGATCAATGCTTCCGAATCAATGTACAATTCCACTTCAGGGGAAGGTATAATTATGACCCTGAATGCAAATAATACTTCAGCCGTCGAGCTTGATTATAGCCAGATTACCTCTGAAAATAACACCTGGAATATTCCTGCCGGTGTTTCTGCACATAACAATTCAAAGGAAACTTACAGGTATTTGAAGACGACTTTTAGCCGTAATTCCTTAAATGACATGGGAGGTAATATCATTTCCTTTATTAATGTAACTGAAGATGATGGCAGTTCAATGGAAAATGCTTTCTGGAACGGGAAAGCTGTCTTTTATGGCAATGGCGGCGAAGCGTTCAAGTCACTGGCAGGGGCCCTGGATGTTGCGGCACATGAACTTGGCCATGGCGTAATATCAAACACGGCCAATCTTGAATATTATGGCCAGTCAGGAGCAATAAATGAATCATTCGCAGATATATTTGGTTCAATGGTTGACAGGGAAGACTGGTATGTAGGTGAGGATGTTACAAAGACTTCCTTTTCTCCATCAGGAAGATTAAGGGATATGTCAGATCCCCACAACAGGGGAAGTTCTTTGAATGATGCATACTGGCAGCCGGCGCATGTTTCCGAAATGTACCTTGGAAGCCAGGATAACGGAGGTGTCCACATAAACAGCGGTATTGGTAATCATGCATTTTATCATTTTGCAATTACTACCTCAAAAGATACGGCAGAACAGGTATTTTACAAAGCATTAACAAATTACCTGACATCAAAATCCCAATTTATCGATTTCAGGATTGCAGTTGTTCAGTCTGTAAAAGAACTTTATGGTGAAAGTTCAAATGCAGTTACGGATGCAAAAAACGCTTTTGATGCAGTTGGCATTTATGATGAAGAACAGGTAGATCCGGAACAGGACATTCCTGTAAATCCAGGCGATGAATATCTGTTACTCTACAACACATTTTTGGGGGACATGAATACGCTTTACAGGGGGACCCCGGATGGATTGAGTTTTGAACCTTTAACAACTACAGTAATGAAACGCGGACCCAGCGTTTCGGATGACGGAAGTTATGCTTTGTTTGTTTCAGATGCTGATATAATTAAAGCTCTTTACACTGATCCGTATGATCCACAGGAATCTACCCTTTCAGATGAGGCTTTCTGGGATAATGTAGCAATATCAAAAGACGGTAACCGGGTGGCAGCAATATCCACGGAGATTGATACGTCTATTTATATCTTTGATTATGAATCCCAGGAGTGGGGTGTTTTCCGGCTGTACAATCCTACTACAAGTGAAGAAGGAACGAATGCGGGGGGTGTGCTTTTTGCAGATGCAATTGAGTTTGACAATACAGGTGAATATTTAATCTACGATTCATATAATGTACTATACTCATCCACAGGTGATGCTATAAGTTACTGGGATATCGGATTTATAAAAGTCTGGGATAATACCACCAATTATTTTGGCGATGGCTCGATCCAGAAATTATATGGATCACTCCCTGAAAATGTAAGTATCGGGAATCCGACATTTTCAAAAAATTCACCATTCATTATCGCATTTGACTATCTGAACGGTTCGACAGATGAATATGCAATTTTTGGCATGAACCTGATAACAGGCGATCTGGACGTTATTACAACAAATGCTATAATAGGATTTCCTTCTTTTTCCCGGGATGATGACAAGATTGCATTTTCAGCCTTGGATATAAATGATAAGGAGGTCGTTGGGATTATTAGTCTCGATGCTAATAAAATAACCGGTGTCGGATCCGGCGAGATTTTTGTGAGTGATGCAAAATGGCCGGTATATTATGCGGAAGGGATCAGAAACCTGGAACTGGCTCCGGTCGCAAATTTCACAGTAGATATTAAATCAGGTGACTCACCATTGTCGGTTCAGTTCCTTGATTTATCTGCTAATAAGCCGACTACCTGGAGCTGGTCATTCCAGGGTGGAAATCCTGCTGCCTCAAATCTTCAGAATCCTGTTGTAACATATAATACTCCGGGTTTATACCAGGTATCATTGACCTGTTCCAACAGTACGGGGGATAATTTAATGACAAAAGCAGACTATATTTCTGTCTGGGTTACCGGGATTAACAGTCAGGTTTCAGAATCAATTAATTTTTATCCAAATCCTACCAGCGGCATTTTATATATTGAATCAGACAGGGATTTCAGAACAAGTATTATTACTTTAACAGGCAATGTATTAATGCATGGGATGAATCAGAAAGAAATTGATTTGACAGATTACCAGCCCGGATTGTATATTCTGAAAATTGAGACAGACGGAAAAGTAATAACTGAAAAAGTAATCAAACAATAACATGAAGCTCAGGATTTTGAGCTTAATATCAGTTTGCTTTTTAATTCATTCTAACATCTTTTCCCAATGGGTTCAGACAAATGGCCCATACGGCAATCTTGCACTGATTGATTTGTCTGAACGAGGATTCAATCATGTATCATTCGATTTTATGTCGCTTGGAATTAATGCATTAGCTAACTCGGACAGCTGTTTATATGCAGGTACTGATTATGGGGGATCCTATTTTAACAGATATTTT
The DNA here is from genome assembly GCA_041480755.1 of Bacteroidia bacterium. Taxonomy (GTDB): domain Bacteria; phylum Bacteroidota; class Bacteroidia; order Bacteroidales; family SM23-62; genus LJUQ01. The sequence goes on along the minus strand of JBGPAO010000146.1, from coordinate 3,424 downwards.
ATTTCAAATGGAAAGATTTCTTGATTACAATCCAGTGGTGCTGGCATTTTATGCGACACTTTTCACATGGGGTTTAACAGCTTTAGGGGCAGCAATGGTTTTCTTCTTTAAATCCATAAACAAATTGTTATTGAATGCTATGCTTGGCTTTGCTGCAGGAATAATGATTGCTGCAAGCTTCTGGTCACTTCTCAAACCATCCATTGAAATGGCAGAAATGTCCGGACAGATAAAATGGATTCCAGCCCTGGTCGGATTCCTTACAGGAGGGACCTTTTTATACATAGTTGACAAGATACTGCCTCATCTGCATATGGGATTATCAGTTGATAATGCCGAAGGTATCAAGACCTCATGGAAGAGGAGTGTCCTTTTAATTCTGGCAATTACCCTTCACAATATACCCGAAGGTATGGCAGTTGGAGTTGCATTCGGAACACTGGCAAGCAATCCGGATATGAGAGTTCTGGGCGGTGCCATTGCACTGGCGATGGGTATCGGTCTTCAGAACTTTCCAGAAGGGGCTGCCGTTTCAGTTCCTTTGAGACGTGAAAACTTTTCAAGGTTTAAAGCCTTCTGGTACGGCCAGTTATCAGGGATAGTGGAGCCTATGGCAGGAGTACTTGGTGCCTGGCTGGTACTGGAAGTCAGACCGTTACTGCCATATGCTCTTTCTTTTGCTGCTGGAGCAATGATTTATGTGGTTGTAGAAGAATTGATCCCGGAGTCTCAGACCGGAAATGAGACCCATATGTCAACAATGGGTGCAATGATAGGATTTGCCATAATGATGGTGCTGGATGTGGGTTTTGGATAGGGGTACAAGGCTACAGGGCCCGGGACAACATTAGTAAGTCCGTTTACAACACGGAATACATTTAATGACGAATATAATGGATTTATAATAACAAGCCCTGGGTGGGATTTATCGTTGGTATTGCTTTGAATTAGTTTATTTCACTATTTTCTTTCAAAAGTGAGCCGCATTCCGCGATGTTCCTTATTAATATTGTGATTGGCGGGGTCTCCTGTGGGATTTTCATAAACTTTCCTTCCATTAATAAAAGTATAAAGGATCTTCGACCTGAAGGTCTGACCTGTTAAAGGCGACCATTTACATTTATAAATGATATTTTCAGGTGTAACTTTCCATGGTGTCTCCATATCAACCAGCACCAGGTCAGCCCAATAACCTTCGCGAATATAACCTCTCTCTTTTATATTGAACAGACTGGCCGGTGCATGGGCCATTTTATTGACAAGTGTTTGAAGAGAGATCTTTTTCTGATGAAATAATTCAAGCATAGTAACCAGGGAATGCTGTATCATTGGGCCACCTGAAGGGGCTTTTAAATAGCTGTTTTTCTTCTCTTCCAAAGTATGAGGTGCATGGTCTGTTGCAACAACATCGAGACTGTTTTGAAGAAGACCTTCGAGCAGGGCATTCCTGTCATCTGCTGTTTTTACTGCCGGATTCCATTTAATAAAAGATCCCATTTTTTCATAGTCAGTATCATCAAACCATAGGTGATGGACGCAAACTTCGGAAGTAATTCTTTTTGAGGGAGATAGTGGAACCGGATCAAAAAGGTCAAGTTCTCTGCGGGTAGAAACATGAAGAATATGTGCCCGGGATTTATATTTTCGGGCCAGGTTGACAGCGATGGAGGAAGATTTATAACATGCATCGGCACTTCGGATAAGCGGATGATACATTACCGGGATTTCATCACCAAATTTTTCCCGATAAAACTCAGTATTCTTCCGCACTGTTTCTTCATCTTCGCAGTGCAATACTATAATGACAGGGCATTCAGCAAAGATGCTTTCGAGGATTTTTTGGTCATCGACCAGCATGTTCCCTGTAGAAGCGCCCATGAATATTTTTACTCCGCATACCTTACCAGGGTTAATATTTTTTATTTCGCTGAGGTTATTATTTGTAGCGCCAAGGTAGAATGCATAATTGGCAAGGGATTTTCCGGAGGCCAGTTCGTGCTTTTGTTCCAGAAGTTCGAGAGTGATTGTCTGGGGAATGGTGTTGGGCATTTCCAGGAATGATGTGATACCGCCCGCGACTGCTGCAGCTGATTCAGAGCTGATATCTCCCTTGTGAGTAAGTCCGGGTTCACGAAAATGAACATGTTCATCAATTATTCCCGGAAGGAGGTATTTCCCGGCAGCATCTATTATTTCACAATCCGTGGAAAATAATGAAGGATCATTTCCTTTAATGATGCTATGAATTTTACCCTTTCGGATCAATAAAGATCCCTGGTAAATTTCATTTTCATTTACAATATGAGCAGATTTGATAAGAAGATCTTTCATGCTCTTTGCTCCCGGTTGTAGTTCTTAAACCAGCTCGTGATTTTCATTTTCATGACACCCCAGACAGCTTCATATACTATTTTGCCGGACATTTTGGAAGTACCTGCTCTCCGGTCTGTAAAGATAATCGGCACTTCAACGATATTAAAGCCGTATTTCCATGCAAGGAATTTCATTTCGATCTGGAATGCATAGCCTTTGAAACGGACCTGGTTAAGGTTGATCGTTTCCAGGACAATTCTCCTGTAGCATTTAAATCCCGCAGTTGTATCGCGGATATCCATCCCGGTAATAAACCGGACATAAGCAGAGGCAAAATATGAGATAAGCACCCTGCCCATTGGCCAGTTGACTACATTGACGCCTGATTTATACCTGGATCCTATTGAAAGATCGGCTCCGTTCAGACAGGCTTTATGAAGTTGGATGAGATCTTTGGGATCATGTGAGAAGTCGGCATCCATTTCGAAGATATATTCATAGCCATGTTCCAGTGCCCATTTGAAGCCGCTTATATATGCGGTCCCCAATCCCTGTTTTTTCGGTCTTTCCAGGAGGAACAGTCTTTCCCCGGATTCAATCATAAGAGTTTTAATGATATCCGCTGTGCCGTCGGGGGAGTTATCATCAACAATAAGGATATGGAATTCAGGTGTAAGCTGAAGGACAACAAGGACTATATTCTGAATATTTTCTTTCTCGTTATAGGTTGGTATAATGACTAATCTTTCGTTCACAATTTTATCAATTCGGATAACGGATTTGTAATGGATTCAACGAAGATATAACAATCTTTTAAAAAAAAAGCAAAACGGATTAACCGGCAATTAAATTTCAGGCTGTCATTTTGATCCTTTGGGCAGTTAGGGCAGAATGAGTAATAAAAAAATGATAAGGGATCAGAAAAAAAAATCAAAAAAAATTATTAATACGAAAATGCCGAAAATATTAGCGGTCAGATGGTTTTTGATTCACAGATCAGGCAGTAAAAAAATTTTTTTCATAATGGGTGAGCTTTTTTGTTTTTCATAAAAGACATGATACCTTAAACGATAGATACGTTACGCTATCAATACTTGAAAGCTTGTTATGA
>JBGPAO010000145.1:0-8344 GCA_041480755.1 Bacteroidia bacterium | reverse complement strand
TCAGACAATTACTGGAGGTGTTTTGATTTCATTGAAGGCAGTTATACTGTTGACAGGGTCGAGAAGAATTCACAGGCTAATGAAGCGGCAAGATTTTTTGCCAATTTCATCACCTCTTTATCAGATTTTAAACCTGAAGACCTGGATATAACTATCCCGGACTTTCGTGATATCCAGAAAAGACTAAAATGGCTTGATGAAGCAATACTTAAGGGAAACAGAGCAAGAGGTATTGCTGCAGCACAGGAAATCAAGCATGTAAAATTGTATAGTGACATGGTCAGGGATTATTTAAATATCCTTCATGATTTACCGGTCCGGGTGACTCATAATGATACCAAGATAAATAATGTTTTATTCAGTACATCCACAGGGAAAGGATTATGTGTGATTGATCTCGATACAGTAATGCCAGGTACGGTACTTTCAGATTTTGGAGATATGGTAAGAAGTTTTACAAATTCTGCCGATGAAGATGAGCCTGATCTCACGAAAGTTTTTTTCGACCCTGGGATTTTCAAAGAATTAACAATTGGCTTTTTAGAAGGAAGCGGTTCAATTCTGATACCAGTTGAGAAAAATAATCTGATACTGGGAGGGAAAATAATAATTTATATGCAGGCTATAAGATTTCTTACTGATTATCTGTCAGGAGATGTGTATTATAAAATCGATTACCCGGATCATAATCTTGTCAGAACAAGAAATCAGCTCAAATTACTTGATTCATTCATGGAGCATGAAAATGCAGCTGGAGCATTTATCCGGAGTCTCTGAATGCCTTAAATTCTGTCATATAATTTTCTAAATTTGTTTAAAGTTTCGATAATGACTCCACTGTTTAACCGAAGAAAAAAGAAAAGTCGGATCAGGTTTTATGACTTTGATGGTCAGCCCCTGAAAGAAGGTGATGTTGTAATGTCACTTCGTTATGACCTGGGTGAATGCCGGATCATAATGACTGAAAATGGTTATGCTTATGAATCAGTCAAAACAGGAGAGAAGGTAAATTATGCAAAAATGATCGATGCCGGAACTGGATATCAGAAAGTCCGGAAATTGGGATCGTAATATTTTTTTAATAAATTAAGTAAATTTAATCATCTTCATTTTCCATATCTATCTCATCAACTTAATGAAAATAATATGAAAACAAAATTTCAGTTTTTCAGGGGTTTATTCCCTGCCCTGTTATTTATATTCCCATTCCTTGCAGGTTATGCCCAAACTCCATCCGATATGCTGGAAAATGTTCTTAGCTCTGTCATCACAGTGGGGGTGCACAAGACTGATTTCGCTAAAAAAACATTGGGTTTCAGGGGTACCAGCCTGTCTGAGGTCGCATATGAAAAAGCACTTGATCTCGCCGGTGTAGTTACATCCGGATCTGGATTTGTCATAGAAAAAAATGGAAAAAAATATGCCATTACCAATGCTCATGTAATCGAAAATGCTACGGATGAGGAAGGCAGTATCTATATCTATAGTATAAACCGGAAAAAATATTCCGCCAGGGTCCTGGGAGGCGACTCATTTTATGATATTGCTGTTCTTGATTTCATAGATACCCCCGGCCCGGAAATCACCACTGTGAAGTTCAAAGTGGAAGAACCCAGGCTTGGTGAAACGGTTTATGCGATAGGGAATCCACTTGGAGAATACCCATACTCTGTTTCGAATGGCATTATAAGTGCAAAAAACAGGGTTCGGGGAAGCTATACCGGTAAATTCGGATTCCTTCAAACCACCGCCACTGTGATATGGGGTAACAGCGGAGGGCCTCTGGTTGATTCAAAAGGATCCGTGGCCGGCATAAATTCCCAGATCGCTTTTGCTTTAACTCCTGATGGGGGGCAGATATGGCAATCGCAGATAAATTTTGCCCTGGAAGCAAGATTGAGTGAACGCCTTGTAAATGAGATCATTGAGAATGATGGCAGAATTTTGCGGACATACCTGGGATTGGAATTTGGTCAGAATTATCAATATGAATCGGATTGGTTTGGAAATTGGTATTTGTCAGGTGCTGATTCACTCCCTGCTATCACAGGTGTATTGCCTGATGCACCTTCCTACTCAACATTAATATCTTATGCAGGTTCACAAGTTACTAAAGTAAATGGGATTGAAGTCAGGAACGTAGAAGAAATCCTGGGAGAAATGGAGAAGGTCAGACCTGGTAGTCCGGTATCACTCACTTTGATTTCAAATGGACTGGAAAAAAACATTACTGTATCATCAAAACTCCTTACCTCCACTGAGCTGGAAAGCATAGCTAAATTTGTTCTCAATCAGAATGAGAATGTGGAGGTGAACTTTTATGATGTACTGCCCTCTCTGACTCCAACTTCAACTGTTGGATTATATCAATATGACGGAAATGATTTATATGAGGCGGATGAATCTTATCTTAATAAAAAATATTATGTGGTTGCGGCAGGTATCTGTGGAGAAGTACTTCAAAACATGTGGATCATTCAGGATCTGAAGGACTTTGGTGCGGCAATGAAATTATCTGCACTTAGAGGTGTAATTGATATTTATGCTATTGAACCGGAGTCAACAGGGGAAGAACTTAAAATGTTCCGCCAGTATTTATCGGGCAATGATACGGATATTAAGGCGACATTGTATTACTGATGAAAGGATTCTTAAAATACTTCATTTTAGCTTTTTTACTCCCGCTGATTATTCAATCAATATCTGCTGAGCCTGTTAAACGGGCACTCATAATTGCTATCGGGGATTATCCCGATTCACTTGGATGGGGTCAGATAAGCTCTACAAATGATGTTACGCTTATTAAACAGGCGCTGGAGGGGCAGGGATTCAATGAGCAGAATATTACTGTTATCACTGACCGGAAAGCTACTAAGACAGGTATTGTGAATGCTATGAATGCCCTTATCCGTGCATCAGGAAAAGGAGATATTGTCGTGATTCATTATTCAGGTCATGGACAGCAGATCTCGGATGATAATGGTGATGAAATTGATAAACTTGACGAGACGCTTGTCTGCTGGGATGCACCGGCATATTATAAAAATGGATATACAGGTGAGCAGCATCTGCGGGATGATGAATTTGGGGAACTGATCTCAGCCCTTCGCGTGAAAATCGGCGCTGATGGACAGGTATTGGTGTTCATGGATTCATGTCATTCCGGTACAGGTACAAGAGGAGAAAAACCAGCAGTTAAGATAAGGGGAGGACTGGATCCGTTAATTATTCCTGAATTTGAATCTGTCACACCGGGAAGTTTAAAAGAAGTTGAAAAGGGCTTCGGAATGAACGAAGCCCCTGTGGGAACGAGGGGTACAGGAGCTAATATGGCTCCAATGGTATTGTTTGCCGGTGCAAGTTTTAATGAATTAAATTATGAAACCCTTGATGAGAAAGGAAATGGAGTCGGATCACTGTCATATTCAATTACGAAAGTCTTTTTGGAAATGGAACAGGGTATAACCTACCGTACACTGTTCAATAAGGTCCGGGCAAGTATGTCAACCATTGCTCCCAGGCAGACACCCATGCTTGAGGGTGATATAGATTATAAGGTATTCAATGGTACAGTAGTAGAACAAGAACCATACTTTTCAATTACAGATATTCTGAATGAGAAAGAGATACGGATCGATGGCGGGAAAATTATGAATCTTGCTGTAGGAGATATCATGGGATTATTTCCTGCCGGCACTTCGAGTATTACTGGTATTCAACCTGTAATGAAAGGCAGGACAATCAGCACTGAAAACTTTACATCCATAGTTCAGTTTGAGAATAATCATAATATTACTAATCTGCTTAATTACTGGGTATTCATAAAAGAACAGAACTTTGAAAATCGTAAAATCGGTATTAGCATCAAATCCTTTACAGATGAGACAATTGAAAACCGTATTCGCGAGGAGCTTACTGGCTTAAGTCTGATCGCTCAGGATGAAATAAATCCTGATCTTGTCATAAGTGAATCCGCTAAGAAGATCATGGTGAAAACGGCAGCAGATGACCTGATATTTGAGGAAATTTCGACTAACAATCCCGGGTATATTGATCAAACAATTCTGGCGGTTAAAAGATATGCTCAATCCAAATTTATCAAAGAACTCCAGCTGGATGATCCGGAATATAGTGTTGAAATTCGTTTTCTTCCAGTCAAAGCCAGGTATGAAAACGGAAAAATCAACGTCACTGATACATTTGATTTTTCAATGTATCTTAAGGATAATCCTGTACCGACCTTCACTGAAAAGGATCAGTTCATGATTGAAGTCACCAATACAGGCAACAGGAGTGCGTATTTCAATATAATTGATATTCAGCCAGATGGATATATCAATCCTGTTGTACCTGCACCCGGAAAGGATGGGAAAGAATATTTGATAAAAAAAGGCCAGACTTATATTATTCCTGATGTTTTGCTTGATGGATTTTATGAGCCTTATGGAACGGAAATTTTTAAGGTTTTTGCTTCCAGGGAACCGCTAAATCTTTCCCCGATAATTAGCAGCAAGGGTGTCGGGACCAGGGGATCTTCAAATCCGCTCGAAACTATACTTCAGGATACATATCAGAATACACGTGGCCCTAAAGTCAAAGTCAGCAGTATGCCTTCTGAATCATCTGGATCAACATTTGAGTTTATTTTCAGTATTGGAAAGTAATGTCAGTATTTAACTTTAACAGAATGACTTCCCGGGAAAGAGTATTTTCCACATCAGGAAATATTTTATTATTTTTTCGCTAGATTTACCAGGTTCTAATCTTTGTTGCGGTAAGTACCCGACACTGCTGATTTTAATGAATAACTTAATATTATAATTTATGACACCAAATTCTTCCCAGGCAAATTCAGGTAAAAGTTACTTCATGCCTATGCTTATTATTTGCGCCCTGTTTTTCATGTTCGGATTCGTGACATGGCTTAATGGTATTCTTATTCCATACCTGAAAATTGCCTGTGAACTCACAAATTTCCAGGCTTTGTTTGTGGCATTTGCATTTTATATTGCATATACCGTAATGGCGTTACCTTCTGCCTGGGTGCTTGATCGTACGGGATTTAAAAATGGAATGATCCTGGGACTATTTATAATTGCTGTTGGCACTCTGATCTTTATACCGGCTGCCTATAGCCGTACGTATTGGGTTTTCCTGATGGGATTGTTTGTGATGGGCACGGGACTCGCTATCCTGCAAACTGCTTCAAATCCGTATGTTACCATCATTGGCCCCCGGGAAAGTGCAGCTCGCAGAATCAGCATCCTCGGAATATGTAACAAACTGGCAGGGGCAATAGCTCCCCTTATACTTGCTTATTATATTTTGAGCGACGGAGATGCTCTGATAAAAAGTCTGCAGGGAATGGATGCGACCGCACGCAGCCTGGAACTTGATGTCCTGGCAATGCGTGTAGTCAAGCCTTATATTGTTATGACCATCGTGCTTGTCCTTATGGGTATTGGTATCCGTTTGTCTCCGCTCCCTGAAATTAAAGAAGAGCAAGATAAAGATGTAGATGGAAGTCTTCAGAAAAATAGAAATAGTATTCTTGCTTTCCCTCATCTGATCCTTGGAGTGGTGGCTTTGTTCTTTTATGTAGGTGTTGAGGTTATCGCCGGAGACACTATCATTCGCTATGGCTTATCCCTTGGCATAAAAATGGAATTGGCCAAAAGTTTTACATCCTATACCATGGCGGCTATGCTGGTCGGTTATATCTTAGGAATTATACTTATTCCACGGGTCATCGATCAGCGAAAAGCTCTGTTAATTTCAGCGATTCTTGGACTACTTTTTGCGCTTGGAGCGGTTTTAACATCCGGAATGACATCAGTAATCTTTGTAGCCCTGTGCGGACTCTCAAATGCAATAGTGTGGCCCGCTGTCTGGCCACTTGCATTGCATAATCTGGGTAGTTTTATCAGCAAAGGTTCTGCCCTGCTTATTATGGCAATCTCGGGAGGCGCTCTTATACCTCTTTTATGGGGTAAGCTTTCCGACTTGTATTCCTCACAGCAAGCTTATTGGATAATGCTCCCGTGTTATCTGGTTATACTTATGTATTCTCTCTGGGGATATAAACTTACAAGCTGGAGTAGAAAGAAAGCCTGATTTTATGATAGCAGAAAAAACAATATGAAAAAAATATTTTTTGTTTGTCTTGGATATATTTTCCTGTCAGGTGTAATATTATCCTGTAAATCAGATAAAAATCTCAGGTTAAAATCACCGGATGGAAGGATTGAAGCATTATTAACTTCGGGAAATGAAGATGATCCGGGTCTTCGTTTTTCAGTATTCTATGATAATGTTCAGATCCTGCAGGATTGTCCTTTTACACTGGCATTCAAGGGAATGCGTGGCATGGGCAGGAATCTCGCAGTGTCCGGGAGCAGTGAAAAAATTATAGATGAATCCTGGGAGAGGGTATGGGGCAAGAGCAAAAAGGTCATTAACCAGTGTAATGAACTGACAGTGGAATTCTCCGAAAAAGGAGAAAGTAATCGCAAATTAAATTTGATTTTCAGAGCTTATAATGATGGAATTGCTTTCCGGTATTATTTACCTGAACAGGAATCATTTACGGATTTCAACCTTATCAGGGAAAATACTGTATTTAATTTCACTGGTGATCATAAAATCTGGGCCGCACATTGGGCCGATTTCATTACTTCACAGGAAGAAGAATTTGATGAAGAGCAATTATCTGACCTGAAAATGGACGATATCCTGGGGACACCATTACTTATCCAGGTAGATTCGGCAATATGGGCTGCGATTTTAGAGGCTAATCTTACTGATTGGGCAGGGATGTGCCTTTCCGCCGGAGCAGGACAATATTCGGTCGTCACCAGGCTGGCTCCATTACCTGAAGAGCCTGATGTAGTTGTAAAATCAACCACTCCCCGTTATTCTCCATGGAGGGTTATCATGCTGGCAAATCATCCTGGCCGTCTCATTGAGTCGAATATTATTCATAATCTGAATGATGCATGTGCCATCCAGGATATATCATGGATCAAACCAGGTAAATGCGCCTGGGACTGGTGGTGGAGCAATGGATATGCTCCCGATATGAAAAGAAAATTAGGCCCTGATATTGAATCCCATAAATATTTCATTGATTTTGCAAGTGAAATGGGATGGACGTACCAGCTTGTCGACTGGTTCTGGTATGGACCTCCCTTTAGCTCAATGGTGACATGGGAACCAAATCCCGAATCCGATATTACAAAGTATACTGACATTTGCAATATTCCTGAAATTGTAAAATATGCCAGCTCAAAAGGAGTGAAAATAATAATCTGGCTGCAATGGAAACATGTGGAGAAACAGATGGATGAAGCATTTCCGTTATATGAAAAATGGGGTGTTGCTGGTATTAAGGTTGATTTTATGAACCGCAACGATCAGGATATGGTCAATTTTTATCACAGGGTTGTTAAAAAAGCAGCTGAACATCATCTTTTAGTAGATTTTCATGGTGCATATATGCCAACCGGAATTGAAAGGACATATCCGAATTTCATAACCCGCGAGGGTGTTATGGGCAATGAATACAGTAAATGGAGCAGCCGGGTCACACCTGACCATTGCCTGACGATACCTTTTACACGTATGCTGGGAGGTCATATGGATTTTACTCCGGGAGGATTTATTAACGGAAACCGTGAGACTTTTCGTGCAGGTGAACAGGTGGGATTGGCATATACAATGGTGCAGGGTACCCGTTGCTACCAGCTGGCTATGCTTGTTGTATATGAAAGTGCTCTCCAGGTGATATGTGATTCACCTTACAACTACAGGAATGATCCTTCAGGTTTGGATTTTTTGAAAATGGTTCCCACTACATGGGATGAGACAAAAGTTCTCGATGGCAGGGTTGGGGATTATATCATAGTGGCCAGAAGGGCTGGATCTGACTGGTATATCGGAGGAATGACTGACTGGGATCCTGAATCTTACAAAATTTCTTTTGATTTCCTGGGTGACGGCAACTACAAGGCCGAAATCTGGAAAGATGCGCCGGATTCCTATCAGGTTCCAGGGCACCTTGTTAAAGAAAATTTCACCATCACAAATAAGGAAAATATTGAATTTTCGCCGGTTCCGGGTGGGGGTTTCGTTATGCATCTTTCTCCGGAATAGTACCTTCATTATCCGTGAAATACAAACCTGGTTGTATAAACTTAATCTCTGGATAAAATAAATCAGAATTTGCTATATTGCACAGGATTGTTTTTATTGTGCTTCGATGAGAAAAGTAAACAGGGTCAGTCTTGAAAGAAGAGACGATTTGCTATACTTCATTGGTGAAGAAAAACCATTCACTGGGCAATAT
>JBGPAO010000144.1:0-8355 GCA_041480755.1 Bacteroidia bacterium | reverse complement strand
CCATATCAGTGATATAGTTTTTCCCAACCACCATATCACGGGGCCTTAAGCTTACATGATATTCATAATATTTCTCTTTTTCACTTAAGGTATTGTCACGGTTAATATCCTCGACGTTCGGCAGTGTCGATCCGGTAGTCGGATAATCTTCTTTCGACATTTCAGATGTCGGAGAATTGCCTTCAAGTCCATTGTAGTCCCGGTAGCGGTCCAGAATGCCCACCTCTGCCTGGTCAAATCCGGTTCCTCTGAAATAGTGGAAATTATCATTTGATGGATCAGATATCGTCTTCCGGTAAACCTCCGAATTTTCACCATAAGCAATCCTGATTGAATCAAGGTAATCATTAAAGAACGACAATTCATCTTTATCACCCAGGCCATCGAGCCCGACATCCTGGTATTGTCTTGATTGCAAGTCGTTGTTAAAGGCATTGACAAGAGACTGGGTAACGGGAACGCGGCCCCAGACGGTGGTATCAACAAGGGTTACTTCAGCAGTGGAGGGGAGTCCATTTTCAAATGATTTCCTTGAATCACTCAGAATGTCCTCAGATATATCCCCAAGGTTGAAATACAGATCTCCTCCCTGGTGTTCAGGATCTTCAACAAATGGATCCATAAGCCAGAATTCAATAAATTCAACATTAGCTGTTTCAAAATCATTTGTCTGAATTTCCCTCATGATCCCACCCCATCTTCTTTCTGGATTAATCAGAAATCCGTTTTCATCAACTTCTGTTGTATAGTTATACGGACCTTTTTCGCGGGGATAAAATGCCACATTTAAAACAGCAATATTAGTTGGTACGCCGCTTGGATTTTCCTTATTCGGGAAAATGTCAGTTTCGAAAACTTCTTCAACGAAATGGCTTGATTGTGAATTGGGATTAGCTTTCAGATGAGCAGGCGTGAGCGAATTATTCCTGAGGAATAAAGGATCAATCACATAAAATGCAAGCTTGGCCCTGTTGAATCCATATCTCCTGTCGTTTACCTCTTTTCCTTCCTCAAACCTTCCGGAGGGTGTGCTTGAATATACCCAGGCGGCAAAGTTTTTCATATCAATTGATGTCTGGCTTGCTTCAAAATCGTCAATATATGCAACACCTTCTTTCTTGATTGCCCTGGAATGGCCCGGGATAAGGTTAGCAAACTCACCCGCCATTGTTATGGATGATGGCTCTTTGGTGCTTATAAGCGGCAGGCGGTCAATAAGAGTGGTGAGAAATTGCGAGGTAGTGCGGTATGAACCATTAAGTCCCCAGATGGTATTTGAGATAGGCTCATCACCAATATTGACTTTCTGAGTCAGGGGCCTTTCAGTAAGATTTAAAATTGTGCCACCAATATTCAAGTCTTCTGAAACTTTATAATCCAGGTGTGTTCCCAGCAGAGTCTTGGTCTGAATAGAAAACAAGGATTGACTTTCGAGGGATATCTTGATAGGAGTTCCTGATTCCAGCAGTCCCTGATTGATGATAGTAACCCTGCCAAGTGTGTAGTCAACAGTATAGTCAACATTTTCGGTGAGCTGCCTTCCCCCGGCCGTTACAACAACTGACCCCTGGGGTACGTTCATCGCATTCAGCATTATCTCCGAACTGGATGAGGATTTATATGTACCGGTCAGCAAGAACTTATTTTTTTCAGCAACCTGCGAAGCAATTGTTTTTGTTGAATCATATAGTTCATTGAAAACATATTTTGCAGCCACTACAGGATCATTGATCTTTTTTTCAAGATATTCTCCGAATGGCTTAAGGACGGGGAATATTACCCTGCCGTTCTGTTCTATTATAGTAATTCCGGAGATGAAATCAAACATTCCATCAGGTACCGGGTCCAGTTGTTCATTCAGGTTATCAAGATTCAAAACATTCAGCAATACCTTGTTGGCAATTGCACCTTCAGGAAGATAATTTATTGAGGTCCCGGTTTTATCATCCTGATACATTATTTCAAAAGTGAAATCAGAAGGATTTACCTGGTATGCACCGATAGCATAGATATTTTTCATCATCAGTTCCCAGGTAGGCAGCCGTGGTGTAAGATTCGTTCCTTTAAGTAATTTCACTATCAGGCTATTAGGTGCATCAATTCCATCTGAAGATAATTCACCTACTTTAAATGTCCTTCCGTTCAAGGTATATTCATATGCAACAGATAGCACCTCATCAGCATTGAGTGCACCATTAAGTGATATATAACCCAGTTTGCTGTTCACAGTATATTCCCGTTCAGAAAGCTTTCTTGAATTCTCAACCTTTTCATAGTCCTGTCCGTCAAGAAAATTTGGAATAATTCCCTGCAGAGTGCTGGTAACCAGATTAATGTCTCTGATACTGTTATAAGTTGTCGTCATTAAACCGTACTGGCTGTTAAGCTCATTCCTGGGATTCCCACCTCTTTCACCGGGTGTCTGGATGAAATAGTCTGAATAAATGTTTGGCTCACCCTCAGCCAGATCCATGAAAGCCACCACATTACGGGAATTCTCGAAATTACTTGTCTTGTTGGTGATCCACACTTCAATTTTGGTAATATTTATGCCGGTATTAATGACAGGCAGGTTTTGCAGGGATCTGTCATAATTATCCTTGAAATACTGGGACAGGAAGAAATGGCGGTTTGCATCATATTCATCAGCTGAAATTTCAAATTCGCTTAACTGAGCCCCGCCTTCAACATCAATTACTGAAGTCTCACCTTCCTGCTGGGAAAATATTGAGGTAACTGTAAGTTTGCCAAACTGCAATTCCGTTTTCAGTCCGAAAAGACTCTGGCTGCCTGTTATTAAAGAACCAGTCAGTGGAAGTGAAACATTTCCTGCCTCAATTTTTTTAATAATTTCATCTTCCTTGCCGGCATATTCTATTTTTGTTTTATTCTCAAATTCAAAAGTTGCCTCTGTATTATAATTCAAACCCAGCTTCATCTTATCCCCGATTGTTCCGGTTACGTTCATCTGGATTTTTTCTTCGAAAGTAAAACTCGGCGTTCTCCTAAGTTTTTCAGAAAGGGTTGGATTATCAATTCTTGACAGGTTAAAACCAAATATTAATTCGGCGGATCCCTGTGGTATTATATTAATTGTATTTGTCCCGAAGACCTTATCAAATGCTTCACCGCCAATCTTTATGCTGGGAATGAAGGAAGTCCGGGAATCTGTACTTTCACCAAGTCTGCGTTCCTGCCAGTAGTATCGTTTTGCTTCGTTTAATTCAAACTGCCGGTATTCATCAAATGTCATGTAAGTGCTGGGCCTGTAAATAAGATTCCCGACTTTTTCTGAAAAAACATATGTGTTTGATTCAGGATCGTATACAATATCTGAAGAGATATTGGAAGGATTTTTCAGGAAGAGCGGAGAAATTTTACCCTCATCTGAATAAGGAAGTAAAGGATCTTCTTTAAAGGGATATTTGAGGTCAATTGTATCCCTGCTGGTGGAGTCAGGTAACTGTTGGATCCTGGCAGAAGCCGGATTCAATTCATCAGATGGGAAGGAAAATGCAGCATCATTTATAAGAACTGATGCAGAAAGGAGAATAAAACTACCCGCAGCCAAATATTTGGTTACAATTCTCAAATGACTTATTGATTGGGATCTCGAATAATCAAAGTCGTTTCAGGGCTTCCTTGACAACATCCTCGACTGTCTGATCCTTTTTTTCAGTCAGGATCTGATGGACAACCTTTTCAACAACTGATTTTGTAAATCCCAGATGTACTAATGCAGATAACGATTCTTCCTGAGTTGTATTGTTTTCGGTCCTAAATATTTCAGCCAGATCAGCCTCCTTCCCTACTTTACCTTTAAGGTCAACAATTACCCGCTGGGCAGTTTTTATCCCAATTCCCCTGACACTTTTAAGAAGGTACACATTGCCTTCATTTATTGCTTTTACGACATCATCGGGGGTCAGGGATGAAAGTATAAGCCGTGCGGTATTTGCTCCAATGCCGGAAACTGAAATCAGCTGGCGGAATATCTCACGTTCCTGTTTATCAATAAAACCAAACAGGAGATGCGCATCATCACGGATAATCTGATGAACGAACAGTCTGCAGTGGTCCTTATCAGGAACCCTGGTAAATGTATTCAGGGAAATATTGATGAAATAGCCAATATTCCCCGTTTCAATTACCATATAGGTGGGAGTTTTTTCAATTATTCTTCCCTCGATGTAATCGTACATATAATGATTTCTGAAATTTTGGGTTTCTTTATTCCAGTTCTTTTATATCCACCGGCTTAAGAGGATTATCTGAAATTTCAGCATGAAATAACCGGTTCCTGTATATGTCACATGCTGTATAAATTGCATTGCGGAACGAATCATGACTGGCCATGTTTTTTCCTGCAATTTCGTAAGCAGTACCATGCGCGGGCGAAGTGCGAATAACCTTGAGTCCGGCAGTAAAGTTAATACCTTCATTCCTGACAAGTGCTTTAAAAGGAATGAGTCCCTGGTCATGATACATCGCGAAAATCCCATCAAATTTCGAATAATTTCCGGAACCAAATAAGCCATCTGCAGGATAGGGCCCGAATGCAAGAATTTCTTCTTTTTTGAGGTTTTCAATAGCTGGTTTAATAATTTCAGTTTCTTCCTTACCCAGCATTCCTTCTTCACCTGCATGGGGATTCAATCCCAGAACGGCAATTTTTGGTTTTCTGATCTTGAAATCCTCGGTGAGGGAAGTATTCATTAGCCTGATTTTCTGAGATATCTGTTCTTCTGAAATGAAAGATGGAACATCCTTGAGGGGTACATGCACTGTTAAAAGTCCTACTTTTAAAAAATCACTGGCCATCAGCATCAGGACATCATTTGCATTGAAAAAATCTTTAAGGAATTCAGTATGGCCCGGAAACTTAAATTTATCTGATTGAATGTTAAATTTATTAATTGGTGCGGTCACAAGTGCATCGAGTTTACCATCTTTTGCATCTTCAGCAGCCCTTTTTAATGCCAGGTAGGAAGCTTCCCCTGCAGCTGGCGTAGATTTCCCAAGTTCAACCCGGATATCGTCACTTATGCAATTAATGATATTAGCACGTTTTGGGTTAGCTTCTTCGGGTGATTTTATTATATTCAGACTAAAGTCGCTTATATTCAGTGTTTTTCTATGGTAAGCCGCCACTTTTGGAGAGCCATAAACTACAGGTGTACAAATTTCCAGGATACGATTATCAAGCAATGTCTTGAGAATGACTTCATAACCAATCCCATTAATATCACCTTGTGTGATTCCTATCCTGATTTTTTGATTTTTCATTTTCTAATTTAATTTTATAAGACCGGGCTGGTTAAAAACCGGACCTCACCAGTTTTTCAGGAAGTCGTAAAGCAATCTTATCCCAACACCACTTCCGCCTTTTCCCCTGTAGGTGTCACAAGCTTTATTAAATGCGGGTCCGGCTATATCTAAATGGATAAAAGGATAATCAGTAAAATGTTCAAGGAATTTACCCGCTGTAATGGCCCCTGCATATCTGCCGCCAATATTTTTTAAATCTGCAATGTCAGATTTTAAGGATTCATTATAGTCATTCCAGAATGGAAATTCCGCAAGTCTTTCAAAAACCATGTCACCGCTGTGTTTTAGTTTTTCAAAGACATCCCTGCCTGAATTACCCATTGTAACTATTCCGTTATTGCCTATGGCAGCCTGGGCAGCACCTGTAAGCGTAGCTACAGTTATTACAAGTTCCGGTTTATATCTTTTTGCCCAGCTCAGGGCATCTGCCAGAATCATTCTTCCTTCTGCGTCAGTATTTAATACTTCAACAGTAGTACCGTCAAACATTTTTATTACATCACCCGGGGCATATGCATTTCCGTCCGGCCGGTTGTCGGTTGAAGGTATAAGTCCTATTGTATAAACAGGGATTCCTGAAGATGCAAGAGCAAAAAAAGTTCCGGCTACAGCGGCAGCTCCTGCCATATCTGATTTCATATAATCCATGCTTTCAAATGTCGGCTTTAAACTTAAGCCTCCTGAATCAAAAACAATCCCTTTGCCAACAAGTACGACAGGTTTTTTATTCTTTGCTTTTTCAGGTTTCCAGGTCAATATGGAAAATGTAGGAGGATCAATGCTTCCCTTATTGACAGCCAAAAGACCGCCCATCCTCAGTGACTCAATTTTCTTTTTATGGAAAACTTCAACATTAAAACCGGACTCTTTTCCCATCTTTTCAATCTCTGCAGCCAGCCTGACAGCGGTCAGATGAGACAGGGGCTCATTTACAAGGTCACGTGCTTTGTAGACTGCCCGTGTCAGATAATTCAACTCATCTACCTGTTTTTTCTTAAGTTCACTGGAATATACCTGAAGAGATTGCAAACTGTGTTCTTCTTTTTTTGATTTTGTGAAATACTTATTAAACTGATAATTCCCAAGAGTAATACCCTCGATTAATGCTGTCAGAAAGGACGAGTTGGCTGTAAGATCGATTACGCACGCTTTACTTATATTATTCTCATTAATAAGTGAAAGAATACTTTTTCCTCCTTTCCGTATTTCTTCCAATACCTCATGTACAGGTTTTTTATCTGCTTCAACAGGCAAAACAAAAATCCATCTCTTATACTGATTTATTGCAACAGGCCGGGCTTTTTTTTCAAAAACTCCTTTCAGATAAGCTTTCTCATTTTTGTTTTGAAGAAATTGTCCGAAAGGATCCTCTTTCCTCCCAATAATGATGAGGTTATCATTATCGGATAACTTTTTAATGAGGCCAATATTCATCACTCTAGATTTTTAATACAGGACCAATGCAAATATAGTAAAAGGTGACTATACTCGGTGAGAACTTGGATTTAATTGAAAGGAACAGCAGGCGCTGATTTTTATTATTCGGATATTATTTTGAAAGTATTCAGAATTGCCTCGAGCTCCCTTACATAATTGCGTTTATCAAGACTTGGAGCATATACAAATGCATCGACTGTTACCACCCTGTTCCTGTTTTCATCAAGCAAGGAAATATTAATGAATGGACCGCCCATAAATGCATTCTCAAGTTTCCATAAACCTCTCAATTCGGCACAATATAGATTGTCCTTCGTATATTCATGAAAACTGACAGGATAAGAAGGTTCCACTATCATAAATGATCCAATTACCGGGCCAGGTACATATTTCCTTGTAAATTCATTTCTTTTATTAATCAGGTATTCCGGCGTAAAGGTATTTGTATCAGTATAGGCATATTGATATATCAATATTGCCTGTGTTATATCGCTTAACTCATGTGAAATCCATACGAAATCAGAAGAATCAACTCCCACCTGGTAACCCATGGGTATAGAAATGGAAACCTGGTGTTTCACCCTGAGGGAATCATCTATCCCTTTTGCCCGGTTTTTTCTGTAATTAATAATAGTCCTGTTAATTTCGGCCTGGTCCAGGAGATTCAGCAGCTTTTCTCCGCTCATCTTTAAATACTCAACTGTGGTCGAATCATCAGCCCCGAAAAGATTTATAACGATCTGAGGTTTTGCCCAGACATCCCTTTGCACCAGTATACGTGGTTTTTTATTCCTGGGTGAAATTTTAGCAATAATGATGTTCCTGTGTGATTTAAAGATATTAGTAAATGCAGATGAGGAAATCCGTATCGGATCATAGGAAGGTTCAACCTGGGGCAGAGCTTCAAAAGGTTGTGTTAATATGCTGTTCAATGATTTACCAATTTCAGAATCCCAGATATATGGGTCAGCGACAATTATAACTTCTCCCGGTTTCCCTGTTACTTTGGGCAGAAGCGGTTGTTTTTCCCGGTTACAGGTTACAAGGATCAAAATAAGGAAAACCGGAATAACTGGAATTACTTTTCTCATGACAGATCTGTGAATTCGCAATTGTAAATCACAGCAAACATTGTACCAGAGTTATGACAGCAGGATCGATTTTTTCGGGATAGAAAAAACTGTCACTTTATAAAGACGGATCAAAATGGAAGGCGGAATGAAATGAACGGAAAGGACTAACTATTTTATTTCTTCCTGTTTATCATCTTCTGATTTAGTTTCCTCTTTTGTAGCCTTTTTGAATTCCTTCATCCCTTGTCCCAGACCACGCATTAATTCAGGAATTTTTTTGCCCCCGAAAAGAAGCAGAACAACAAGAATAATCAATAGTATAAACATAAAATTGTCCTTTCTGTATCCATTATAGTTATGGTATAATAAATTATCAAATCAATACCTTATGGCAATTTCTTTAGACGAAGTTAATCGGATTGCGAAATTGGCGCGCTTGGCCTTTACCGAGGACGAGAAACAAAAATTACAGCACGAATTATCCAGTATTTTGGATTATGTCGACCAGCTTTCTTCT
>JBGPAO010000143.1:0-8378 GCA_041480755.1 Bacteroidia bacterium | reverse complement strand
TGGTCTGCTCTTTTGGGATGGCCTGCATATTTGGTCCGTCCTGAATTTTTAGTTCGCTTATTATCTGCTGGTTTATCAGGACGTCTATTCTTCGGTTTTTTATTAAATGGCATTTCAATTATTTTAAAATTGCTTTGTCAGGAAATTAAAGTCATAAGACCTTTATATTAAATATGTGCAAAAATAGGTTATTTAGTTCTTATATATAATGACAGGAAGTGCAGTGATTTTTTTTCATCAGTTTTTAAACCTTGAAAGGAGATAATCATCTAAAGTATATCCTTTATTAAAATTTCAGGATTTCCATGTTACTGCAGAAGATTCCGAAATGTCCGAAAAATTAAAGGATAATATAAATAATAACCCAATATTTAAACAGATATATTAATTTTGGGCGATTTAATTTTTTGAAAAGCCGGTAATGACTCTGATAAAATCGATTTCAGGTATAAGAGGAACAATAGGGGGTACCCCAGGTGAAAACCTTACACCTGTCGACATGGTTAAATTTGCATCTGCTTACGGGTATTGGTTACAAAAGAAAAAAGGATCCCGGAGACTTAAAATTGTATTGGGCAGGGATGCAAGGATCTCGGGGGAGATGGCTGACCAGATTGTGACTGCAGCCATACGGGGACTTGGTATTGATGTGATCCAGACAGGTCTTGTTTCTACGCCGACTGTTGAGATGGCAGTGAAGGGAAATTCTGCTGATGGAGGAATAATTCTGACTGCCAGTCATAATCCTGCAGACTGGAATGCGCTAAAATTATTAAACGAATCGGGAGAATTTGTCTCTGCCAGAGACGGTGAAGAAATCCTGCAATTATCGGAAAGCGGCAGTATTGAATTTTCTGATGTATACAACCTGGGAAGGATTTATTTTGATAATGAAGCTGGCAGGAGGCATATTAAAAGCATTTTAGATCTTGACCTTGTTGATGCAGAATCCATCTCAGGTGCGGGCTTTACAATTGCTGTTGACGGGATAAATTCCGTGGGAGGGCAAATTGTACCGGAGTTATTGAAAACTCTGGGAGTTAAAAGAATAATTGAATTGAATTGTAATCCTGATGGAAATTTCAGGCACAATCCTGAACCCCTGCCGGCAAATCTTACAGAACTCTCTGATCTGGTTAAAAAGGAGAAAGCGGATCTGGGATTTGCTGTGGATCCGGATGTTGACAGGCTTGTCATTGTTAATGAAGATGGAAGCATGTTTGGTGAAGAATACACTCTTGTTGCAGTTTCTGATTACATATTAAAGCACAATCGCGGCAATACTGTTTCCAATTTATCATCCACAAGGGCACTTAAAGACATCACAGAAAAATATGGTATGCAGTATTTTCCGGCTGCGGTAGGGGAGGTGAATGTTGTTGAAAAAATGAAAAAAGTGAATGCAGTTATTGGAGGAGAGGGGAATGGGGGGGTAATATATCCTGATCTTCATTATGGAAGGGATTCGTTAGTTGGTATTGCCCTGTTTCTCAGTCATCTGGCAGAGACAGGGATAAAATGCTCTGAACTGAGAAGACAATATCCGGAATACGTTATCTATAAACAGAAAACTGCCATCACCAGCGAGGCCGCCTATAAAGAGACTATAAACAAAATCCGGAAACAGTACGGGGCTTTCAGTTTAAATGAAGAGGACGGATTAAGGATAGATTTTCCGGACGGATGGGTTCACCTGAGGAAGTCAAATACCGAAGCTGTTGTAAGGGTTATTGCTGAAAGTAATTCGCAGGAAAAGGCTGTTCAGCTTGCATCTGATATTTTAAAGTTTATTTAATTCATAATATGAAACGGAAATTATTAATCCCAACGCTAGTTATTGCCGGAGTCGTTGTCCTTCTGATTGTTTATTCAGTTTTATCAAAGGATGAGTCAGCCCGGCTTCTTGAAGTCCAGGTGCAATATGGGACTTTTGAAGTTATAGTCTCTGTTACAGGAGAACTTCAGGCTAAAAATTCCACAGAGATCAGAGCCCCGATGGAGCTCAGGAACAGGGAATTCCGGTTCAGGAGCATTAAGATACAGGATCTGATCCCGGAAGGGACAATTGTAGATTCGGGAGATTGGGTAGCCACCCTTGACCGTTCTGAAGCAGACAATAATTTAAAAGATGTAATGGATGAGCTTGAAACAATTGAATCTCAGTACACAAAAACCAAACTTGACACTACCATGGCTTTAAGGAATCTCAGGGATGAGCTGATTAATCTGAATTTCAACACGGAGGAAGCGGAGATTAACCTGGAGCAATCTCAGTTCGAACCTCCCGCTACCATCCGGCAGGCAAAGATTAATCTTGATAAGGCACAACGGGCATACCTGCAGGCGCAGCAGAACTACGTTCTCAAAGTACAGCAGGCAAAAGCTGATATGACAGAGATCACAATTGAGCTGGCAAAACAAACCAGGAGAAGAAGTGAAATGGATAAAGTAATAAACAGGTTTGTGATCACTGCACCGTCATCAGGTATGGTGGTATATAAAAGGGAATGGAATGGCGCGAAACGGACAGTCGGGACTGAGATAAATACCTGGGATCTGGCAGTAGCAACTCTGCCCGATCTGTCAAGTATGATCTCAAGAACCTACGTTAATGAAATTGATATCAGCCGGATCAAAAGAGGGCAGCAGGTCAGGATCGGTGTGGATGCTTTCCCGGATAAAAAATTTACCGGTGTTGTGACTGAGGTAGCGAATATCGGAGAACAATTGCCGAATACCGATTCAAAAGTATTTGAAGTAGTGATTAAGGTTAACGAAGTTGATCCTATTATAAAACCTTCAATGACTACGAGCAATTCCATTATCATTAAAACGTTTAATGATGTGCTGTTCATCCCTCTTGAGACTGTACATACCAATGACAGTCTGACATTTGTATATAAGAAAAATGGTATAAAGCAGGTGGTTGTCCTGGATGAATCCAATGAAAATGAGATTATTGTTGAAGCTGGACTGAAAGAAGGAGAAAAGATTCTTTTATCAGTACCTGAAGAACCTGATAAGTTCAAATTTGAAGGACTGGAACTGGCTGATCGTATCAGGCAGAAAGAAGTTGAAAAACGTAAGCTTGAAGAAGAACAGCAAGCAATATTTGAGGAGCAGTTTAATCCAAGAAGATCAATGGATATGCCAGCTGGTATGACGTGGGATACAAGCCGGGCCGGAAACTGGCCAATGCCGCCTGAAGGAATGCGTGATACGAGCCGTTTCGGAACAAGACGTATGAACAGGCAACCCGGAGAGAGAAGAGATACCAGCCGCCGTTCCGGAACCAATCCTACAGAATGATTATAAATGTTCCTAACTAAAAAATAATAATGATTGAAAGATATCTTCATGATGTTATTATTGCCATGGAATCCATCATGGCAAATAAACTGAAGTCTATACTTACTGGTCTGGGGATCATATTTGGTGTGGCAGCTGTAATAAGTATGCTGGCAATAGGAAATGGTGCCCGGCAGGAGATTCTTGACCAGATAAAAATGGTAGGAGTTAATAATATAGTTATAACTCCAATCGTAACACCAACTAATGAAGAGAATCAATCAAGCAGCACAGGGAGTGAAGATAAAGAGAAAGCGAAATTTTCACCAGGATTAACCCTTGCAGATGCTGAAGCAATAATGGAGATCCTGCCTACAGTAAAAAAAATGAGTCCGGAAATCGCTCTGAATTCCCATGTCATGCAATCAGGGAAAAGGGAGACAGCAAAACTGATTGGAGTTGCAAATGAGTATTTTGATATCTATAACCTGGCTCTTCAAAATGGAACATTTTTCAGTGATTACCAGGAGATGAACGGCATCCCTGTTTGTGTGATCGGTGCCAATATTGACAGTAAATTTTTTCCAAAGGAAAACGCTGTAGGCAAGTACATTAAATTTGACAAGATCTGGCTAAAAGTGATAGGAATCCTGCAAAAAAATGAAATCAACCTGACTGCTTTTGAACAAACAGGGGTAAACGTCTTCAATGATAATATTTACATTCCTGCCAAAACCATGCTGATGCGTTTTCAGAACCGGGCACTTGTAAGTTCCAGGATCCAGAAAGCGGGGTCAGCATCAGGAGAAATGGGATTTGAACATCATTTCATGATGAGTATAACTCCCAGCCAGAATATGGGCAGTAATTATCACCAGCTTGATAAAATTATTATCCAGGTATTTGAAACGGAAGAACTCAACTCTTCCACTGAAATAATCAGCCGTATGTTATACCGCAGGCATCAGGAGGTAAAGGATTATGAAATTACGGTTCCTGAGTTGCTTCTGAAACAGGAACAGCGAACAAAAGATATTTTCAATATTGTCCTCGGTGCAATAGCCAGCATCTCCCTCGTGGTTGGTGGTATTGGAATAATGAACATTATGTTCGCATCCGTAATGGAAAGAATTAAAGAAATTGGTACCAGGATGGCTATTGGCGCAAAAAAAAGAGATATTATTGTACAGTTCCTCTCAGAAGCTGTGCTGATCAGTGTAACAGGAGGACTGATCGGTGTAATTCTTGGAATTGTCATATCAAAACTAATAACAGAACTGGCTGGAATATTAACAATTATATCCCCGTTTTCAGTCATTATTGCTTTTTTTGTATCAGCCTCAATTGGTATTATTTTCGGCTACGCACCCGCAAAAAGAGCTTCAGAAAAAGATCCTATCGAATCCTTGAGGTATGAATAATTTTAATAAGATGAAACGATTTCCATACTCCTTAATTTTAATAGTATTATTGATCATTCCCTCTGGCGTATTTGCACAGCAAACCAATCTTAAACTTACGCTTGAAGATGTTATTCAAATAGCTAAAGATCAATCACCATCAGCTATTATGTCCAGACACAGGTTCAGGGGAAGTTACTGGCAATACCGGACTCATATTGCAAAATTCCGGCCCAGCCTGACACTATCTTCAGTATTACCGGAACTTTCGAGATCAATTGATAAAATAACATTGGAGGAGGGGGATAAATTTGTTCCAAGAAGCTTAATGAGTTCATCTGTAGAAGTTCAACTTGTACAAAATATTGCCCTTACCGGAGGAAGTGTTTTCATGGGCTCCGGACTCGAACGCATTGACAATTTCAAGGCGGATTCAATTAATCGTCAGGCACCCATCTCTTATCTTTCCACCCCGGTGAGTATTGGTTTCCGTCAGCCTATTAAAGGCTTTAACAGTTTCAGGTGGGAGAAAAGGATCGAACCTCTGAGATATGAAGAAGCCAAAAAAGATTACATTGATGCTATGGAGAATGTCAGCCTGAGGGCAGTTAACTACTTTTTCAATCTTATTATTGCGCAGGTTAATCTTAAGATAGGTCAGATCAATTATTCGAGCAATGATACCCTGTTTAAGATTGCCCAGGGCCGTTATAATATTGGTACTATTGCTGAAAATGAACTTCTTCAGATGGAACTTGCATTATTAAATGCAGGAACAGCGTTGAATGAAGCCGGGATTCAGCTTGAGATCAACAAATTCCAGTTGAGGTCGTTTCTTGGATTCAATGAGACCGTGAATATCGAACTGCTGATCCCCTCTAAAATTCCCAGTTTTGAAGTAGATATTCAGAGAGCCCTTGAGGAGGCTAAGAAAAATTCCCCTGAGATTATTTCCCTTCAGCGGCAGTTGCTTGAGGCGGATCAGAGCGTTGCCCAGGCAAGGGCTGAAAAAGGTCTCACAGCTGATCTTTATGCTACATACGGATTAACCCAGGATGATTTTACTTTACCTGCCGCTTATCAGAATTTCCAGGATCAACAAAGAGTACAGGTTGGGCTTGAAATTCCCATTGTTGACTGGGGACTGGGAAGAGGGCGTTACAGGATGGCACAATCCAACCAGGAATTGGTAAGAACAACAGTTCAACAGTCAGAGATTGATTTTGAGCAGCAGGTTATGCTCCAGGTATTGCAATTTAATTTACAGGACGACCAGGTGAGGATAGCAGCAAAAGCAGATACCATTGCCCAGAACCGATATAATGTTACTAAACAAAGATTTTTGATAGGCAAGATAGATGTGACGGATCTGAATATTGCACTCACTGAAAAAGATGCTGCAACAAGGAGTTATCTGACCAGGCTGAATAACTACTGGACATATTTTTATACAATAAGAAGACTTACATTGTACGATTTCCAACAAAATACGCCTTTGGCTGAAGATTTTGATAAACTGGTCGAGCGATAATTTTATAACTCTTAAACGGGGTATAGTTACTAAAATTATTTATATTTGCGCGTCCTTATAAAAACCTGAATATTTTTGTGTAGAATCTTATAAATCAGTATCAAATGCAGAATAAGGGTGCTATCACTATACTTGCCATTGCACTGGCTATTGTATGTATTTACCAGCTTTCCTTTACGTTTGTTACCCGTAAGGTTGAGCGGAATGCGGACCGGATATCGGGTGGAGACGTACTTGCCAGGCAAGTATATATTGATTCAATATCAAGTGAAGTTGTATATAATATCCTGGTCAGAAAGTACACCTATAGGGAGTGCAAGGAAAAAGAGATGAATCTTGGCCTTGACCTTAAGGGAGGCATGAATGTGACCCTCGAAATATCAATGGTTGATATGCTCCGGTCGCTGTCAAATTATAGCACTGACAGCACATTCCTCAAAGCAATGAGTCTGGCCAGGGAATACCAGAAAAACAGCCAGGAGGATTTTATTACCCTTTTTGGCAGAGCATTTGAAGATATTGATCCAAACGGCAGGCTTGCTGCTATTTTTGCAACCAGGGAAACCAGAGGAACAATTGATTACAATTCAAGCAACGAGGAAGTCCTGCGTGTTATAAGAAATGAAACTGATGGGGCGATGGACAATGCCTTCAACGTTCTTCGCAATCGTATCGACCGTTACGGAGTTGTACAGCCAAATATACAGCGGCTTGCAACACAGGGCAGGATCCTGGTTGAACTTCCCGGTATCAAGGAACCGGAACGTGTCAGGAAATTATTACAGGGAACTGCGAGCCTTGAATTTTGGGAAACTTATAATAATTCAGAGGTCTTTCCTCTTCTCCAGAATGCAAATAACCGGATCAGGGAAATACTGGCAGCTGAAGAAAGCCTGAAATCATCGGAGGGAGGAGCAGAAATAGCTGCCGGAGAAACCACCCAGGGTGAAAGCCCCCTGCCTGATCTGTTAGGGCAGGTTACAAAGGTTGCAACCACCGGAACAGATACTACAGGCGAGGAAATAAGCCTTCTTGACCAGCTTCAGGCAGACAGCCTGGCGAGTGATACCACTGCACAGTCTCTTGAAGGATTCGTTAAAGAGAATCCTTTGCTGGGTATCCTTCAGCCCAATGTTACACGCAACGGACAGTTTGTCCCGGGAGCGGGAGTCGGATTTGCCCATATTAAAGATACGGGAAAGGTAATGCAATATCTGAATATGCCCCAGGTCCGCGCCATGCTTCCCCGTGATATAAAGTTCCGCTGGGATATGAAGCCTTTCGATGAAGCAGAAACCTATTATGTTCTCTATGCTCTTAAAGTAACCGGAAGGGACGGACGTCCACCTCTTACGGGTGAGGTTGTGACTAATTCATCTGTTGATTTTGACCAGAACAGGAGTACTGCCACTGTTGTGATGGGCATGAATGCTGAAGGATCACAGGTCTGGCAGAGACTTACCCGGGAAAATGTTGGAAAAGCAATTGCAGTCGTACTGGATAATTATGTTGCATCTGCCCCTACTGTCAATGAGGAGATACCAAACGGAAGATCAACTATCAGCGGTAATTTCACATATAATGAGGCTGAAGACCTCGCCAATGTGCTCAAATCCGGTAAACTTCCTGCTCCTGCCAGTATAGTACAGGAAGCAATAGTAGGACCCACCCTTGGTAAGGAAGCTATAAAAGGCGGTCTTAATTCTTTTATAATATCCTTTATTGTCGTTATGCTGTATATGATGTTTTATTACAGCCGTAGTGCAGGTTTAATTGCCAATATAGGGTTGATGGCCAATATGTTTTTTCTTATGGGTGTACTTGCATCCCTGGGATCAATCCTGACGCTTCCCGGTATCGCAGGTATAGTTCTTACAATTGGTATGTCGGTGGATGCAAACGTACTTATATATGAGAGGATCAGGGAGGAACTCACTGCAGGCAAAGGCATTAAACTGGCTATTTCCGATGGTTATAAAAATGCCCTTTCAGCAATTATTGACTCTAACCTTACGACGATGATTGTAGGGATCGTACTAATTCTTTCCGGATCAGGACCAATTAAAGGATTCGCAACCACACTGGTTATAGGCATCTGCACATCACTTTTCTCAGCGATCTTAATTACCAGGCTGATATATGAAAAAATGCTGACACGG
>JBGPAO010000142.1:0-8422 GCA_041480755.1 Bacteroidia bacterium | reverse complement strand
GAGAACCGAGAACCGAGAACCGAGAACTGAGAACTGAGAACCGAGAACCGAGAACCGAGAACTGAGAACTGAGAACTGAGAACCGAGAACCGAGAACTGAGAACTGAGAACTGAGAACCGACATGAGTTTATCTCAGACTGTCAGTCGGAGGCGACAAAACTGAAAAATGAAAAACATCTTTGGAATATTAGTTTGTTGCTGCTTATTAGTTGCAGGATGCAACACCGGATATTATAAGAAGGCAAAGATCACGGGTGAGATGAAGCAGTGGCATCGTGTGACATTGACATTCCGGGGACCTGCGACCTCTGAACAGGATCCGGAGAATCCATTCCTGGATTACCGGCTGAATGTTACATTCAGGAATGAAGATAAGGAATATACCGTCCCGGGCTTTTATGCGGCCAACGGAAAGGCTGGTGAAACAGGTGCTTATTCAGGTAATAAATGGAGAGCACATTTTTGTCCGGATAAAAAGGGAACATGGACATATACTGTTTCTTTCCGGCATGGAAAAGATATTTCTGTTAATGAGGATAATAATGCAGGGGATGCAGTGTTTTTTGACGGTACTGAGGGCAGATTTGAAATAGATGCCACAGATAAAACAGGGTCGGATTTCAGAGGGAAAGGCAAGCTGAGATATGTCGGAGGCAGGTATTTGCAGTTTTCAGGAACGGGGGAGTTTTTTCTTAAGGGTGGAGCAGACAGTCCTGAAAATTTCCTGGCCTATGAAGATTTTGACGGGACTTATTCAAACAGGGATCTGAAGCAAAGATCCGGAGAAGCGTTTTCTTCCGGCCAACTGCACAGGTATGAACCTCATGACGCTGACTGGAAGGAGGGAGATCCTGTGTGGGGTGGTGGAAAGAGTGAGGCTGGGTTTAAGGATAAGAATAGTGTCAAGGGGAAGAATATAATTGGTGCTTTGAACTATCTGGCCTCCAAAGGCATGAATTCTGTTTACATGCTAACGATGAATGTTATGGGTGACGGCGATGATGTATGGCCGTGGACTGACCGCAATGAAAGATACCGTTTTGATTGCAGCAAGCTGGATCAGTGGGAAATTGTTTTCAGTCATATGGATCAGCTTGGCATAATGATGCACCTGGTAACCCAGGAAACCGAAAATCAATGTCTTCTGGACATCGGCTACACGGATGTCCAGAGGAAATTATATTACAGGGAGCTGGTCGCACGCTTTTCCCATCACCTCGCAATCACATGGAATCTGGGTGAAGAAAACGGTCCGGCCGGGTTTTCGCCGATCGGGCAGACAGATAAACAGCGCAAAGATGCGGCTGCATATTTAAAAAAGATTAATCCATATAATGATCAGATAGTTATTCATACTCATTCAACAGATGAGGACCGGAACAGGATCATTACACCTTTGC
Organism: Bacteroidia bacterium; assembly: GCA_041480755.1. Taxonomy (GTDB): domain Bacteria; phylum Bacteroidota; class Bacteroidia; order Bacteroidales; family SM23-62; genus LJUQ01. The sequence goes on along the minus strand of JBGPAO010000142.1, from coordinate 7,021 downwards.
TGGGCGATCCCGGACTGGACGGATTATCGATCCAGGCAGGAAGCCTTTTTGAATCTCATTACCAGACGCTGAAATGGCTTAACCTGTCAGCTAATTCCGGAAAGCCTTGGAATGTATGCATTGATGAGATAGGCCCGGCTCATACGGGTGTTAAACCAGACTCAGTTGACCCGGAACATAATAACATACGTAAATATGTTCTATGGGCGAACCTGATGGCAGGCGGCGGAGGCGTGGAATGGTACTTCGGTTATAATTTCAGCGATAACGATCTCGGGTGCGAGGACTGGCATTCACGCTCTGCAATGTGGGATCAGACCAGTTACGCACTCGAATTCTTTCAACGACATTTACCATTTTGGGAAATGAAAAGCAGGGATGATATAACACCTGATGAAAAGGATTATTGCCTTGCGCTGGAGGGAGAGATCTATGCTGTTTATATTCCTGAAGGAGCTCAGACTAAAATTGATCTTACGGATTATGAAGGGGACTTTGATATAAACTGGTTTAATCCGGGAAAAGGCGGAGAGCTGCAATTAGGGACCATAACAAGGATACAGGGAGGGCATATGAGTGATATTGGTTATCCTCCGGCAAATACTGATAAAGACTGGGTTGCGCTTATAGTGCTTGTCGGAATTTAGATTTGCATTGACCGGTGTTCAGGAAAACATGGTTATTCGCAGACTGTTGTTAAAGAATTGATAAATAATCCGTTTGCAGTTATCTGGTCTAAATAACTTTCGACATTTGTGTTCATAGAAAAAATGATCAGAGTACTATTTTAAAAGAAACACATGATAAATATCTCATACTTAAAGTTGGCCGGAATGAAACCACTCTTTTCAATGTTTTTGCTGATCCTGGCAATGGTAATTAATGCCCAGGAATCCAACAATTTTTTTAAAACAGCTCCAAATATCGGAGATAATGGCAAACCATGGAGTAACCTGAATTTTAATAACAATCCTGACAATTTTCAATTTGCAATACTACCCGACAGAACGGGAGGGCACAGGCCGGGAATTCTTGAGGAGGCCATTAAAAAACTGAACCTGCTTGAGCCTGAATTTGTAATAAGTATTGGTGACATGATTGAAGGGTATAGTATGAATGATGATGAAATTTACCAGCAATGGGATATTTATAACAGCCTGGTTGAAAAGCTCGGGATGCCTTTTTTTTATATACCAGGGAATCATGATTATACTAATGAAGTTATGTCAAAGGTATGGGAAGATCTATACGGCCCGTCATATTATTACTTTTTATATAGAAATGTGTTATTCCTGTGCCTTAATACAGAAGAATCAGTAATAGAGGGAGGATTAGCGGGAATAGACCAGCAACAATTTAATTTTGTAAAGGAAATTCTTGAGGATTATCCTGATGTCAGATGGACGGTTGTTCTGATGCATGAACCGTTGTGGCTGAATAATGAGACCGGTTACTGGGATGATATTGAAGCATTACTTAGAACCAGGAATCACACAGTTTTTGCCGGGCATTCACATAATTATGTGAAGTATGAAAGGAATAATGGAAAGTACATAATTCTATCGACGGCCGGAGGTATAAGTGAGCTCAGGGGACCGGATTTAGGGGAATTTGATGAGATCGCACTGGTGACAATGTCTGAAGAAGGTCCGATACTGGCAAATGTTCTTTTTCAGGGTATATGGGATGAAGACGTGGTGACTGATGAATTATACGAAATGATCAGATCTCAGAACATTATGATAGAACCTTTATTTATTGATGAGGATATATTTACCGGAGCTGAATACAGGATAATGGTTTCAAATGATTATAATTATCCCATGTGGCTGTATCTGAATTTCGATGAAAATCCCATTCTCAAGCCTGAAATTATCAGTTATCAGAAAGAAATTTTACCAAACTCCCTGGAATTTATTAAACTCCCTGTGAATGCTATCATTCCGACTGATGTGAAACGCATTCAGCCGTTAATGCTGAAAGCATGGCTTGTATATAAATATGAAAACAACCGGCAGATAAATATTAATTCAAAGTTTGGGATTGCCCCGATAAAAAAAGAATACTGCTATTTTACCAATGGCAAAATCTGGACTGACGGGGTCATAGATGAATGGGAAGGATTATCATACAGGACAGATACAAGATCACAGAAGACAGGTGAGGTAGATGAGTATTATGGAGATTTTGATGGAAGTTTTGAATTTGATGTCAGATATGATTATGAGAACCTCTATATTGGATTGTCAGTATGGGATGATCAGGTAGTGATTGATGATAAACGGTCGTTCTGGACTCAGGATGTTGTGCGTATATATCTTGATGGAAGGCCGCTTGAGGTCAGTTCCAATGGCAGAGGCGAAAAACAAAATGAAGATTGGCTGTATTTCAGTTTTGCACCTGCAAAAGGTAAAAAAAACAATCCAAATATTTATCAGAAAGAACGGTTGCCGCAGAATACAACCATCACCACAAAGGAAACAATTGCAGGCTTTGATGCAGAAATTTCCATTCCACTGTCCTACCTTGATTTCAAAAATGGAGCTGACTGGGAAAATTTCCGTTTGAATGTTGCCTATGTTGATTGGGATGAGGACAGTTCCAGTACAATTATCTGGTGGAGACCTGCATGGGATTCGGAAGAAAACTGGATCGGTTCAGGAATGTTTTTTAAAAAGCAGGAATGAAAAGAAGAAATTTTATTCATACTACTGTTTCCGGTGCATTCATTCTAACTGTTACCGGTATAGATTTATTAAATGGTAAAAATCTGACTGAGGATTTTAAGGCCACCCCTTTTATAAAGATTGATCAAAGGTGGCAAATATTTGATGACGGCCGTTTCAACATTGAGACAGATAGTCTCAAAATAGCAAATTGTTTTCCTGCAATTGATGGACGACAGATCATTCCGGACGAGGTAATAATTGAAAGAACCGGTAAAGAAATCAAGGTTGAATATGTGCATGACACCGAAAAACTGATCCTGACATTCCGATCCCAGGATAATTCACTAATACTTGAAAGCCGGTTTTGGGGAGAAAAGGCTCCTCACTGGATTTATCCCATGGCAGGAGGAGAAATTCAGAATGCAGATCGTTTTTTCAAGCAGGGGCTTGGTTTTGCCGGACCAAGTGGGGTTTTCCCTTTTCGTGATCCTGAAAAAAAGCTTGAAAGAGATTATCTCAAAGAAGATGTATGGTCACACGACAGCTACCTTGCCACCGGACTGGTGGCTGAAGGAGCATCTGTTGTTGTGGGTGCATTTGACCATTCTGACTTTTTAAACAGGAGCACTATTTACAACCGGCAGTACAGGTATGGGTTGATAGACAGACACCTGGATAAAAATTCGATTTATATTGAATCAGGATTTTCAACAGAAAACATTGACCTTGTTGGGGGATATACAGATCTTCCGGCATTGCACTTATTCGCCGGAACAGATATCTACAGTACCCTGCAGAACTTTGCTATAAAAGTGGCTGAATACAACCAGGTCAGACTTTCACAGCCGCCAAGTTATCACTGGTGTTCCTGGTATGAGTTTGAAACTGATTTCAGCAAGGATATCCTGGATGATTTTCTCAAGAACCTGGCGGTGATAAAGCCCGCACTTCCATTAATGGCCATACAGATTGATGATGGTTATTGTGAAAGAGGAGACTGGCTGATAGCGAATGATAAATGGCCGGGCGGAATGGAATCTGCTTTTAAGTCAATTAAAAGATACGGCTATAAACCAGGGATATGGGTTGCACCATTTATGGTCAGCAGCAAAAGTAAACTGGCAACTGAACATCCTGACTGGATATTGAAGGATACTGACGGAAATCCGGTTGTTGAATGGAATTTCCAGGATTCATCAACAATGGTACTGGATTCAAGTCATCCGGATGCTTTCAATTATCTGAGGAAGGTTTTCAGGACTATGAAAGAGTTGGGTGTTCTGTATTATAAGACTGATTTTTTAGACTGGGGATTAAGGGATTCTATGAAGTACAAACGATATACTCCCGGGAAAACATCTGTTCAGTATTTCCGGGATGTCGCAATGATGATAAGGGAAGAAATCGGTGATGAAAGTTTCTGGCTTGCATGTATCGCCCCGTATCAGCCTATGATTGGACTGGTTGATGCTATGAGGCTTTCCAATGATGTAGGATCATCATGGTCAAGGGAAAGTACGTTTAACATGTTCCGGGAAATGCAGGCAGGACAATATTTTAACAATGTTTTCTGGCAGAATGATCCGGATGTTGTATACCTGCGGGATTATGAAATAAACCTGTCGCATGAAGAAAAATACACAATTGCACTATGGAACGGGATTCTTGGAGGTGTTATTAACACGTCCGACAGATTCCACATGCTTAATGAAGATTTTATCAGGTTATGGAGATTCCTTCAACCCTCGGATAAAAGAGTAAGCGCTGAACTACCTTTCTGGGAAGATTATAGTGGGCTATTTGTAGCTGTCCGGAAATTCCCTGATAAGGACGGAGGAGCTATACTGTTCCTCAATCCGCAGGACAAAATGATGGAGAAAAATTATTCCTTACAAACCCTTTTTAATATTGAGCAGGCAGAATGTTTTATATGGAGTCCGGGGAAATTTGAAAAAGCCGGTATGAAAAGTGAATTTGACATCAGGCTGGAACCTCATAGCAGTATTTTGTTCTATGTGTCAGGTGATGGGAACCCTCCGGCTCTCAACTTAGGTATAAACGGAGTTCCTGTCGACGGAATTTAAGATTTACTGATTTACCCAATTGTGAATACTTATAATTTTGAAATATTAATTTAATCTTAATAAGGCCAATCCAATTTTTCACTAAAATGGACATTGTATTTCTGGATAAAAAGACGATCGGTAATGTTGAGAATTTTAACCTCCTTCATAAACTGGGGAATGTTGAGGTCTTCGATAATACCAAACCGGAAGAGGTTATTGTGCGTGCAACAGGTAAAGATGTGATTATTACAAATAAAGTCAGAATTGATAAAGACATGATGGATGCACTGCCCCGGTTAAGGCTGATATGTGTTGCTGCAACCGGCATAAATAATATTGATATAGAGTATGCAAAGGTAAAGGGAATAGAGGTCAGGAATGTAGTGGCTTACTCAACTGACAGTGTTGCTCAATCAACATTCTCAATGCTTCTATATCTGCTTAACCGTCCTGCTTACTATGACGCATATGTTAAATCAGGTGTATATGCCCGGAGTGCAATTTTCACGCATCATGGCCCAGTTTTCTGGGAGCTGGCTGGCAAAAGATTTGGCATAATAGGACTTGGGAATATTGGCAGAAGAGTTGCAAAGATCGCTGAGGGTTTCGGAATGGAGGTAGTATTTTATTCAACAACCGGAAGAAATAATAATATCAATTATAAACGTTTCGACCTGAATACGCTATTAAAGACTTCGGATGTTCTCTCTATTCATGCTCCTCTGAATGATAACACCCGTAACCTTATAACATATGACAAGTTAAAACTGATGAGGCCATGTGCGATTATTCTGAATACGGGCAGGGGGGGGATCATTAATGAAGCTGACCTGGCAAAAGCTCTGAATGAAAACCTGATCGGGTCAGCCGGTATTGACGTACTGACAAAGGAACCCATTGATCCGCAAAATCCCTTATTGAAGATCTATGATAAAGATAAGATCCTCATCACTCCGCATATAGCCTGGGCAAGCATGGAATCAAGAGCCCGCCTGGTAGAGAAAATTGCGAAGAATATCGAAGCTTTCAAACGCGAAACGAAATTTGATTAAACTACTGCGGCACCGGCTTTTTCAAGGAGTTTTTTGGTGGCTATTATTCCATCGTATTCGCTCAGCTTGTTGCCTTCGTATTCAATTCCAATATAACCGGTGAATCCTGCATCCTTTACAATTTGCAGCATTTTATAGAAATCAGTTTCGACTACATTTCCCTGCTCATCGAAATCGCGGGATTTAGCGCTTACACCTTTTGCCCATGGCATGAATTCCTTTACACCCTGATACTTGTCATATTCTTCTTGGAGGCTGACCCTGAAATTCCCAAAATCAGGAAGTATTCCGCACCGTGGATGATTGATCATTTCCATAAGTCCTGTAAGCCAGGTTCCGTCACTTGATATGCCGCCATGGTTTTCAACTATCACGCTTATTTCAAATTTATCACCATATTCACATAGTGCACGGATACCATCTGCTGCCAGCTTCATCTGTTCTTCAGGTGTTCCCTGGCTGCGTGCATTTACACGGATGGCATGACAGCCCAGGAACTTTGCAGCTTCTATCCATTTGTGGTGATTTTCAACCGCCAGTTTCCTTTTCTCTTCATCAGGATCGCCAAGATTACCTTCAGCATCACACATGATCAGAACACTTCTTACTCCATTATCATCACACCGTTTTTTCAGTTCTGAAAGGAATGCTTCATCCCTTGCACGGCTCATAAAAAACGTGTTCACATATTCGACTGCTTCTATACCAAAATCATTCCTGGCAATCAATGGAAAATCAAGGGGATCTTTTTCTCCCGGCAGGGGCGTACCCAGTGATGGATCAGGTGGATTTTTGAAATATGTCATACCTGTCCCCATATTTTTCCCGAAAAAGGCAGTTTTAAGAGACCATTGTGCAAGAGAAATTTTAAAGAAGAGCTCTCCTCCGGATTTCACTGAAGCGGACAGTGGTTTTAAAAGAGGAATAGCCGTCAATCCTGCTGTTGCAACTGTAATATCGGCAATAAATTTCCTTCTTGTAGTTTTCATATTCTTATTTTAAATATTAATAACCCTAATAGAAGAACAAGCCCACAAATCGGGGCTTGTTCTCTGTTTCATCTCTTTAAAAAGCTTACTAAAGTTCTTTGACCTTGATATTTCTATACCATACTGCGTCACCGTGATCCTGAAGCCCTATATATCCTTCTTTTGCAACATTTGCCCAGTCAGGATTCAATGCCGGGAATTTGCTATCAACAATCATTTTGTTCCAGTCAGGGGTCCACAAATGG